>NZ_JBIWHY010000008.1:0-242333 GCF_044764345.1 Bacillus sp. NPDC094106
CCATAAAAACAGCCATCCTTTCATGGAGTATCCATGAAAGGATGGCTGTTTTTGTTTGAAATTATACATAGATAACCTTAACTTGATGGCTATGGGCTGCTATGCCGTCTTTTTTCTATAGAAATTATAAACTTTTCACCATTCCGCCATCCACAAGGAAAGATTGGCCAGTCATATATGTATTTGCATCAGATGCAAGGAATGTAGCAAATGCTGCGAATTCGCTAGGGCGGCCATATCTGCTGAGAGGGATAATGGCTTCATATTGTTTTTGAACATCTTCTACTGTAATTCCACGCTTTTCAGCAGCTGTTTCATCTAAAGAAGCAATGCGATCTGTAGCGATACGTCCTGGTGCAATGGTATTAATTAAAATGTTGTATGGAGCAAGTTCAGATGCTAATGTTTTTGCTAAGCCTGTAATGCCGACGCGGAACGTATTTGATAATAATAATCCAGGAATAGGCTCTTTAATAGAAGATGAAGCGATATTGATAATTTTACCGCCTTGTTCTTTCATATATGGAAGTACTTCACGAATTATACGGACATAACTTAATAAATTGAGCTCAAATGAATGATACCAATCTTCATCTGTTAGTTGTTCAAATGTACCTGGTTTAGGACCGCCAGCATTGTTAACTAAAATGTTAATTGTTCCAAAAGTTTGTACAGTATATTCTACCGCTTGTTTGATATTTTCTTTGTCTGTAACATCACAAACTGTATACATAACATTTCCTTTGTTTAGAGCAGTCAGCTCTTTTTGTAAGGACAATAGTTTTTCCTTATTACGGCTCAGTAGCATAACATTTGTTCCTTCTTTTACAAGCTCTGTAGCAATTGCTTTTCCTAAACCTTGACTAGAAGCAACAATAAGGGCTGTTTTTCCTGATAATCCAAGTTCCATATGTATCAACCTTTCTTTTTTATATTCCTTTTATTATAGATGAAAATGTTTCAAAAGAAAAATATACGATTTTGTTATCGGAAATTTTACAAATATTTACGGTATGTTTACTGTTTTCTAATATTCTCTTTAAAAATGAGAAGTAATATGAGATTGTACATATTCTATCAAAAGGAGGATAAGCAAATGAATAAATGGGTTAAGTCATTAACTGCTATGGCACTTGCGAGCTCTTTATTTATGGTAGGGTGCAGTAAAGATGAAGGTAAAAAGAAGGATGAGGATACAACAACGCAGCAAGACGAAAAGAAAGATCAGGGAACGAGCAAGGATAGCAATTCTTCAGATTCAAAAGAAAAGAAATAAGTTTGTTTTATAGTATATAGCAGAGCTTCCTCAATCAATGAGGAAGCTTTTTAGTTGTATATTTTCTGTTTGTACGAAAAAATAGAAGAAAAGAAATAGCAAGGAGAACACAGATGAGAGTATGTATATTTGGAGCAACGGGTAGAGTTGGATCGCGATTAATGAAGCTAGCATTACAAGCTTCATATCATGTTACAGTATTAGTTCGTGATTCAAATAAGCTTGAGATATCCCATGAAAATCTACAAATAGTAGAAGGGAATGTATTACATGAAGATGATATAAGAAAGGCATTAAAGAACGCTGATATTGTTATAAGTGCTCTTGGAACCGACGGTAATGGAACATTGTCAAAAAGTATGCCAAACATTATTAAACATATGGAAGAAGAGGGGATTGAGAGAATATTTACAATTGGAACAGCGGGTATTTTACAGGCTCGAATAGATCCGAATGCATATCGATTTCAATCAGAAGAGTCGAAAAGAAGATCGGCAAAGGCTGCTGAAGATCATTTAGCCGTGTATATGCTGCTTAAAAATAGTAGACTATGCTGGACGATTGTTTGTCCGACACATTTGCTTGATGGAGAAGGGACGAGGATATATCGAACGGAACGGGATATGTTACCGGTAGATGGATCACAGATTACAGTTGGGGATACTGCTCATTTCACGTGGGCCTTACTGAATGAAAAAACGTATGAAAATAGCCGTGTAGGCATTGCTTATTAAAAAACCATCCCTGAAAAGGGATGGTTAGAAAATAATATAACAAATAAAGATGATAATCATAATGATTTGTAAAATGGCTTTTGCTACTGTGCTGCTTAAAAATCCAACAACTGTCGCAATTCCGACCATAAAGGCTTCTTTTGGTGTCTTTTTATGCATCCTTTCTGTTATAAAGACAGACAAGAATGGGATGATAATGAGACCAAATGGCGGGAAGAAAAAGGAGCCGACAATAATGGAAAGCATCCCAACACGTTCGCCCCATTTTGTACTCCCATATTTTTTTAAGAAATATCCATTTGCAATGAAGTCAGCAATGAAAATAATAATCGTAAAAATGATTTGAATGACCCAAAAAGAAGTTGTTAATTCTTCAGCGTTTATACCAAAATGATAAATCAAATATCCTGCCCATAGAGCAAGTATGCCAGGGATAATCGGATAGATAAACGCGATAAATGATACGATAAAACAAGCAATAATACAAAGTGTTAATAAAACAGTCACCTTATAGCTCCTTTATACTATCTAGTTTATGTACAGCAATTTTTTTAATTTGATGGCCATCAAGCTCCAATGCTTTAAATTGAAAACCTGCGTATTCAATTGAATATCCAGGTTCAATATTTAAATCAATTGCTTGAGAAAGAAGCCAACCACCAATTGTATCTAAATCACTATCATCAATATGTAAGCCGAACATATCATTTACTTCAGAGATGAGCACTTTTCCATCTAGTACGGTGAGCTTAGGTGTTCGTTTTTCAATCATTGGTGATTCATCAGCGTCAAATTCATCTTGAATTTCTCCAATAATTTCTTCAATAATATCTTCCATTGTTAACAATCCAGCAGTTCCACCATATTCGTCCATTACAATTGCCATTTGGACACGATTCTTTTGAAGATGAATTAAAGTTTTGCGAATTGGAACGGTTTCAAAGACAGTTAAGACAGGATGAATGTATGCTTTTAACGGCTTGTGAATGCCTTTCGTTTGATCGTGAAAAATTTCTTTTGTATTTATCATCCCGATAATATCATCTTTATCTTTTTCAATAATTGGATACCGTGTATATTTTTCAGATGCTACGATGTCCATATTTTCTTCTAATGTGTTTTCAGTAGATAAACAAACCATTTCTGTACGAGGTACCATAATTTCTTTGGCAACACGATCATCAAATTCGAAAATATTATTTACATATTTATATTCAATCTGATTAATTTCGCCACTTTTAAAGCTTTCCCCTAAAATAAGTCGTAATTCTTCTTCTGAGTGAGCAAGCTCATTTTCCTTTGTTGGTTCTAAGCCGAATAGTTTTGTAAAGAATACAGCTGTACTATTAAGTGACCAAATGAAAGGATACATGATTTTATCAAACCAGATGAGTGGCTTGGCAAATTTCAATGTAATTGCTTCTGCTTTTTGAATCGCAAAAGATTTTGGAACAAGCTCACCTAATACAACATGGAAAAAGGTAATGACACTAAATGCAATGATAAAAGATAATGTGTTAGCCATTGTACCGGTAATATTTATTCTTTCAAATAATGGACGTAGTAAGTGTTCTACAGTTGGTTCACCAAGCCAACCAAGTCCTAAAGAAGTGATAGTAATACCGAGCTGACAGGCCGATAAATAAACATCTAAGTTAGAAATAACGCTTCTGGCAGCTAGTGCTTGCTTATTTCCTTCATTTGCAAGCTGATCAATTCGACTTTTCCGTACTTTTACAACCGCAAATTCGGATGCAACGAAAAAGCCAGAAATGAGAATGAGTACAAAAATGAGAAAAATATTTAATATGTCCAAGTGTGCTCTCTACCCCGAAGTGGGAATAAAGATGTCACCTCCTGCAAGTATGTTATACTTTTATAATAAATCGAAACGAAAATAATAGTCAAAGAAAATAAGTAAATATTAGCATGTTTTGTTAATTGTTTATAATTTTTTGTGTTATTTTGCCCTGATATACAAGAAATAACTCTTTACTTTAAGTTTTTAGAATGGAAGATTAAAGTGTATTTTCATTCTGTTATTTGTGCAATAATACGCCTATTTTAAAATTCAGTGGAAGCAAAGAAGTTTATTAGAAAAAAACTACAGTAAAAATTATGCTGCTGAAAAAGTGTCTATTTTGAGTAAATAACATAATTTTTACTAATATAAAGAAATCAAAAAGAAGATAACCCCTTATATATGGTAGGCAGTTATCTTCTTTTTTTAGGGACTTTTTCAGTGGCCTCTAAAAATTAGCATTTATTTTACTTTAACAGCGTTCTAGTGACAGCGTATGTTTGTTGTTTTGAATGGTTTGTTCTCCAAAGAGATTGGAAAAAAGAAAGAACGATGTATGGAATATAAAGAAGTAACAGACCAATTGTGACAACAGTTGGTGAATTTCCTCCAAATTGGATCATAAATTGCAGTAATCCATGCGTATGGAAAATACATTCCATAAAACAGAACGAAAGAATAATGGAGCTTAAAATAGATTTATGATTGGAGGCAAGCTCCATAAACAATGTGTTTACAAGAAAAGAAGAATCTCGTATTTCATGATCCTCTGTTTTACTTAAAAATGGTAACCATTTTTTTATTGCTTGCATAACGATAATCATTGATGTGCTAAATATGATGATAAGAGAAGAAAAGAATGGAACTGTTATGTATTTTGCTATGTAGAGAGAAAATAGTATGATTGAGCATTGTAATACAACGGTGCTAAATGAGTACGGTACCCAGTGTAATAACAAAATGTATTTCTTTAAAGATTTCGGTGCCTTTAAAAAAACACGGCCAATGGCTAAGCTAATGAAAAAACCAATTGCAAGCGTGAGTGTGAAACGAGTAATTGAAAAAAAATAAACTTCCCATATGTAAGGAAACAAAGGTGTAGAATGCCCTGAGGCATGTAATGCGGTCTTTGAGCTCATAATTGGCTGGGGTGAAAAAAGAATAGATTCATGCATCCAATCAATCATTGGAATCGATATAGAAGGAAAATGAACAGAATTATAAAAAATCCCAAGTAAGCCTTTCAAATAAGAACTTTCATGAGTTAATAATAAAGCGGGAATGGGACTTATAATAAGAACGATAAGAAATCCTATGAAAAAGCGAAATATGTAAGAACGGAATAAAGAAGTCATAAAAGCTCACCTACTCTTTGAATATTCAGAAAATTCTTATTCTTATTTTAACGCTTTTTCGAAGAACTTACAATATCTTTTTCTTTACATATTGGTATAAGCTGTAATCTCATATCATTTTTTCGTTTTCAACCTAAAGAAGGTATTGAGATATAATGGAGACTCCCCCCTTTACGTTGTAATAAGATGAAATTTCTCCATCTCTAAAAGTGAATCATTCATGGATAAATTATGACAACAATATGAAGAGTTTTCAGAAAAGTAAAATAAAATGTTTCTTTTTTTCTTAAAATATAATATAGTTATGGCACAGAAAGTATTTTAACATAAGGAGGCTTTTTATGAGAATAAGGGGAAATTATGTGCCAAAAAGAGAAGTTTTATATTGCTCTATTTCATTTACAATAGGTGAAGCATTGGATCATTTGAATAAAACTGGTTATCGCTGCGTTCCGGTTTTAGATGAAAAGAAAGAGAAATTTTTAGGAAATGTATATAAAGTAGATATTTTAGAATATAAAGGTTCATTAGAAGATGATTTATCAGAATTATTAAATGATAAAGAAGGCTATGTGAGAGAAGACTCTTCTTTCTTTAAGGTGTTCTTTACAATTAAGAAGCTACCATATTTGTCCGTTATTGATGAGAAAGGAACGTTTCTTGGCATCTTAACTCATAAAAAGGTATTTGAGCTATTAGAGGATGCATGGGGTGTTCATTCTAGCAAGTATTCCGTTATGGTAGGAACACAAGATTATAATGGAGCGATTCAAAAGCTATCTACAGTTTTGAAAAAATATAGTGGTATCCAAAGTTTAATGACATTTGATAATAATGCGTTATTAGTACGTAGAATTATGTTTACTTTGGGTGAAGAATTTAAGGCAGAAGAGCTAGAGAATTTATTAAAGGATTTAGAAGATCATGGATTTCGTGTTGTATATGTGGAAGAAATGAATAATCCACGTGAAGTAGAGATCATAGAGTAAACACGAAAAAGCCATCCGTTTTGATGTAGATGGCTTTTTCAATATATCAGTTAAGAAAGGATAAGCTTATTTTAGAATAACGAAATAAAGATGTGGGATTATTCTTTAGAAATATTTTTGCAAAAGAATAAAATGAAAGATACGTACATACTATTTCGTTTTTTGAAAAATTCCATATAAAAAATATGTTTCTATTTTTCAACTAAATGTGTTACTATATTTGTGACCAAAGTAAAGAGGTCTGACTTATTAACCCCAAGTTATAACACTCCTATGTTTTTAAAATTCAGAAAAAACAAATTATTAGTCAGAGTAAGAAAAATGGAGAAAAATATTGCCTTTTGAGGGCATATTTTATCATTATGAGCAGAGAGGAGGAGCATAGCATATTGTGAAAGAGAAAGAAATGATAAAGAACATGCTATGCAAAATAAAGAGATGAAGGGACGATTAAGGCCAGGAGATACGCTAGCGATTGGTTTAATGTTATTTGCATTATTTTTAGGAGCAGGAAATTTAATTTTCCCACCAGTATTAGGTCAACAAGCAGGTGAAAATGTTTGGATTGCCACAATTGGATTCCTTGTGACAGGAGTCGGACTTCCTCTATTAGCTGTAACCGCTGTAGCTTTTGTAGAGGGGGACTTGAAAGCGTTATCCTCTAGAGTGCATCCTATATTTGCGTTTGTTTTTCCACTTATTAGTTATTTAGCAATTGGACCATTCTTTGCAATTCCGCGTACAGGAGCAGTTTCATTTGAAATGGGAATGAAGCCATTTCTATCAGAAGCGTTTGTGTCAGAATGGTACATGCTGTTTCTTTACACAGCAGTTTTCTTTGGTGTTACTTGGTATTTATCATTAAATCCATCTAAATTAATTGATTGGTTTGGGAAGTTTCTTACTCCATTATTAGTATTAATTGTTGCTATAATTGTTGGGAAAGCGATTATTGATCCAATTGGGGTACCGGCTACGCCGTTAGATGCGTATAAAGATAATGCATTTTTTGGTGGATTTATTCAAGGGTATTTAACGATGGATGCTATTAGTGCTCTTGTATTTGGAATCGTTGTTGTACAAGTTATTCGTTCAAAAGGGATAAAGGAAAGTGGACAAATTGCGAAAACAACAATTGTATCTGGAATTATAGCCGTATTAGGCTTAACGTTAATTTATTTATCACTTGCTTATCTTGGTTCAACAAGTACCTCACTTGGTGTTTCGGATAATGGAGGTCTTATTTTAACGAAAGTTGCAAATGAGTTATATGGAACAAGTGGTAAAATACTGTTAGGGATTGTTATTACACTTGCATGTTTAACAACTTCAGTGGGACTAACATCTGCATGTGCAGGATTCTTTACAAATCTGTTTCCGAAATTTTCACATAAAACAATTGTAACCGTGGTATGTGTATTTAGTTTATTTGTATCAAATTTAGGATTAACACAGCTTATCGCAGTAACTTTACCAGTATTAATGATTATTTATCCTGTTGCGATTGTGCTAATTGTACTGTCATATTTCCATAAATGGATTGGACAACGTAATACAGTGTATATTGGTGCCATTCTAGGTGCTTTGTTAATTAGCATATTTAACGGCTTAGAAAGTGCAAATATTAAGTTCGATGCAATAACAAATGTGCTGCAAATGCTTCCTTTATACAAAGAAGGAATTGGTTGGTTACTACCATCATGTATTGGTGGGGTTATCGGTTACTTCCTATATAGACCAAATGAATCAAGTGAGTTGCAAGAGAAAGGTGCTTAGGCATCTTTCTTTTTTTAGAGGGAATTTGTATGTTTTGTCTAAATGATAATTGGGAGGGAGAATAAAATGGCTAATTTTGAAGACTTTTTACAGTTAGATTTACGTATTGGAACGATAAAAAAAGCGGAAGAGTTTAAAGAAGCGCGTATACCTGCAATTAAGCTAGAAATTGACTTTGGTGAACTTGGTATGAAGCAATCCAGTGCTCAAATTACGAAGAGGTATACACCAGAAGGGCTAATTGGAAAACAGATTATAGCTGTCGTGAACTTTCCACCCAAACGTGTTGCAGGTTTTAAATCAGAAGTACTTGTGTTAGGTGGAGTTCCAGAACAGGGGGATGTAATCTTACTGCAGCCTGATATAGAAGTCCCAAATGGAACATCTATTAGTTAAATAGGAGGGGACCAGGGGTGGAAGTTGGAAAAGTTTATTTAGAATGTGCTGTTTCAAACTTTAAGACGATTCAAAAGCAAGGTGAACGTACACTTTCACAGTTATCATATGAACAAATATATTGGAAACCTCATGAAGAAGCAAATAGTATTGCAATTATTATCAAACATTTACATGGTAATATGCGATCAAGATGGACAGATCTTTTGACAACAGATGGTGAAAAACTAGATCGAAATCGCGATGATGAGTTTGAAGGTGGTTATGCTTCAAAAGAAGAAGCGCTAGTAGCATGGCAAGAAGGCTGGGAGTATGTTTTTCAAGCACTGCAATCTTTAACTCCGCAAGACATTTTAAGGATTGTGCATATTCGCGGAGAGGAACATAGTGTGATACAGGCAATTGAAAGGCAGATTGCTCATTATGCATCACATATCGGACAAATTATTTATGCTGGAAAATTACTGAAAGAAAAAGAGTGGGAGTGTTTAAGTATTCCCAAAGGACAGTCTAATCATTATCTTCAAAAGTGACGTTCAATATAATAATAAGAAATAAACCGATATAGAGAAGGTGTTAAAAAAAAGATCCAAATTACTGATGGCTCAGTTATGGTTAAAATGCTCCCTATAGCAAGAGTATACCAAATGAAATATACTCCAAATAGAGTATTAATAGGAATAAAACGAGAAAAGAAAAATTGTTGGCTAAAACAAGTATTATGAAATAAGTAGATGCGTATGTAAAGTATTGAGGTAATAAGATCTTGCTTTCTGACAATTTTTTTCTGACATTTATGACATATAAAAGTTTGTCTCATTTCTACACTCCATTTAAGCATTAAGTTTTTCTTAAATTTGTTACTAGTTTATAAAAAAGAAGATATAGAGAGTATACCCCTACATAGGCACCTGTGATGAGGAATAACGGGTTTAATAATATACTGTGTATGGTTGTCATAAATACTAAACCACGTATTAACACATCGTATATGTGTAAAGCAATTATAGTACCGAGTATATACAAAGAGCAGTATGCACAAACGTCTAAAACAATACGGACTTTAGGATGTACTGCAAATAAAAGAAAAAGAAATGATAAAACAATAGGAAGTAAACCTATGATAAGCTTCAATTCATTTCACCTCTATGACAATATTGCCGAAATTTAGGCAGTCTATTCTCAATGGCTTGTACATAAGTTGAAATAGAGAGGGTGATGTTATGAATCGAGGCTTTTTTTATGTGAAATTAACAAGTGTACGCAAGTTAATCTTATTTATTATCATTACGGTGCTAGCGACTTTTTTTCTTATTAGTATGTTAGTTACTTCAATGAAAGAAACAAAGTCAACGTATTTATATAATTGGTTGAATGAGTTATCGATGAATGGGTATATGTATGTGATTGGAAAGGAAAATCATTATTTTACACAAGAATATCGAAATTTAAACCAAGAGTTTTCAATTTCATCATTTCTATTTTCGGTGGCGACGAATATTCGTTTTGATGATGTACGTAGCTTTGTTGGGAAAGAACTTCCGGGCTTTGGAAAGTACGATACGGAAATCGTTATCGCTGGTGAAGGGACGAACTATTCTAATTTGCCGATAGAATCGAGTGTTCCGCTTGAAGAAGTTGTGAAAGAACGGACAGGAGAAATAGGACAAGCTCCTAAGAAGGATGCAAATCAAGAAAAGAAACAACCAGCTCAAACAACATGGAAAAGACAAGTTGCTTTTATTTATCATACGCATAGTTGGGAGTCATTTTTACCATTATTAAATTTGACGAATGATCCAGATTCGAATAAAGCCACGAGCTCTGTGACGAATATTTCTATGCTTGGGGAACGATTCCGTGAACAATTAGAAAATGAAGGGATAGGAGCCGTTGATGATAAAACAGATGTCGGGAAAAAGTTGATTAGTAAGGGATTAAATAGTAACAGTTCTTATAAAGTGTCTCGAGAAATTGTACAGGAAGCAATGACGAGTAATAAAGAATTACAATATTTTTTTGACTTGCACCGAGATAGTGCTCGGAAAAATGTTACAACAAAAACAATCGGGGATAAATCGTATGCGAAACTTGCTTTTGTAATTGGAAAAGGGAATAAAAATTATGAGAAAAACTTACAATTAGCAACCGCGCTACATGAAGCGATTAATGCGAAATATCCTGGAGTAAGCCGTGGGGTTATTCAAAAGGGATTTCAAACTGGAAACGGTGTTTACAATCAAGACTTATCAGGACAAGCGATTTTAATTGAGGTGGGAGGTGTAGATAATACATCTGAAGAATTAAATCGTTCAATTGATGCGCTTGCCAAGGCGTTTAGTGAATATTTTTGGCAAGCTGAGAAGGTGAATGGATAAACGTAAGCTTGATGCTTACGTTCTTTTTTTGTTTAAAAAAGAACAAAGGGAAGATTATCTTTATTCTACTGTTGCGAGCAATAAGCTTCTTATCTCAAATTTAAGGGGGAATGAAAAGTTCACTTTATTGACACAATTTTTCTTTCATTATACTAATATCGAAATTTGTCTATTTATCCTGAAGAAAATAGAAAGGGATTTTCTGGTGAAATATCGAAATTTTCTTTATAAATAAAATTTTTATACTATAAAATTGATAGGGTGGTAGGAATGATTCGAGAAATTCGAGTAGAGGACGCAGCAGCATTTTTACAATTAGGAAAACGATTGGACGAAGAAACGACCTTCATGCTATTAGAACCAGGTGAACGGAATATGACAGTAGAGCAACAAGCGAAGATGATTCAACGTTTTATAGAAAATAATAATTCTACAATATTTGTAGCCACTCATGAAGAACAAGTGGTAGGGTTCATTTTAGCTAACGGCGGGAATGTGCAAAGAAAAAAGCATGTTGCAACAATTGTGATTGGGATTTTACAAGAATATAGTGGCCAAGGTATTGGAACATCTTTGTTTAAAGAAATAGAAAACTGGGCAAAATTACATGATGTATGGCGTTTGGAATTAACAGTAATGGCCCACAATACAAGAGCGCAGGCACTATATAGAAAAGCAGGGTTTGAACAAGAAGGTGTCAAGAAAGCTTCTCTTATCATCGATGGAAAGAATGTCGATGAGTATTATATGGCCAAATTATTAAAATAAGAGGTCGTTTTATGAAAAAAAGATGGGCACTACTGAGTGTCGTATTAGTTGTAGTTGTGATTGTAGTAGCAGGCATGAATTATAAAATGTATAAGGATAAGCAGGCGCAAGAAGTCAATGCTAGTGTAGCGTTTCCAAAAGAACAAGAAACCATTACTAAAATGGAAGGAGATATTGCGGTTGTAAATAATCCTGATTCCATACTTGTACTTGTAAATAAAAACAGACGGTTACCAGATCGCTATAAACCGCAAGATTTAGTCATTCCGAAAGTACGTTATTCGAATGAAGGAGATCAAGAGAAGAAGAAGATGCGGAAAGAAGCGGCTGTGGCGCTTGAGAAAATGTTTCAGCAAGGAGATCAGGAGAGGATTTTTCTCTTTGCGGTCTCTGGCTTCAGATCTTTTGACCGGCAAAAGGCATTAAATACAATGTATAAAATACAAGATGGGGAAGCGAAAACAGCGATGTCTAGTGCGATTCCAGGAACGAGTGAACATCAGACGGGACTTGCAATGGATATTACATCACAATCTGCTAAATTCCAATTAGAGTCTATTTTTGGTGATACAAAAGAAGGGAAATGGCTTGCTCAAAATGCACATAAGTTTGGATTTGTTATTCGATATACAAAAGAGAAAGAATCTATTACTGGCTATCGGTATGAGCCTTGGCACGTACGGTATGTAGGGAATCCACAGGCTACGTATTTATATGAGAATCAACTCACCTTAGAAGAGGCAATGAAGTAATCAATTGAGGGGAGACGGATCAGATGGCGATGTTATATAAGAAAAAGGTATACGCATATATTACAAGGGAAAAGGAAGGCATGATGCAATTACTTGTTTTTACACATCGTAATATGCCAGAAGCAGGTATACAAGTTCCGGGTGGTACAGTTGATGAAGGAGAAAAATTAGAAATAGCACTACTGCGTGAAGTGATGGAAGAGTCAGGACTGCGTCATTTGTGCATAGAACGTTTCATTGATGATTATATCATCTACGTGAAAGAAAAGCAGGAGTATCAAAAATGCCATTTCTTTCATATTTCTTTACTAACGGACGTTAAGGATACATGGGAACATATAGTAAGTGCGGGAGAGGAAGATGAGGGCCTGACATTTTGTTATAAATGGATTGATATAACAAAATGTCCTATGTTAGCAGGGAAACAGGGTGAATTTGTACATTTGCTAGAAGAGATGTATGTGAAATGAAAATTTGTTTATACACTAAAAACGTTTTAGACGGATTTTGTTCGTCTAAGACGTTTTTTTATTTTCCTTGAAAAGGAAGGTTTTTGAAAGTGAAAGTTGAAATTCTAAGTAGAGTTTTTATTTGTCGAAACGAGGAGAGAGCGAAATGATTAAAGTTAATAAGTAATAAGATAAGATTTGAAACTAGGGAAGAACTAGTAAGGGGAGAAATTTGATGGAGATTCAATTTAATAAACTACTAAAAAGAGAATTAACAATTCATGATATACAAACAGCGATGGAAAATGGGGAATTTACTTCGAAAGAGCTAGTTATGTATTATCTTCATAGGATAGCAAAGTATGATCAAGACGGTCCGAAAATAAATTCTATCCTAGAAATCAATCCAGATGCAATTTTTATTGCGGAAGGATTAGATCATGAAAGAAAGATAAAGGGTGTTAGGGGGCCTTTACATGGTATTCCTGTTCTCCTAAAAGATAATATCGAAACAAAGGATTCTATGCATACAAGTGCAGGGACAATTGCTCTTGAAAATTATGTGAGTAGTCAAGATGCATTTCTTGTTGAAAAACTACGTGAAGCGGGTGCAGTCATATTGGGGAAGGCGAATATGACAGAATTAGCAAATGGAATGTCTTTTGAAATGTGGGCTGGATATAGTTCAAGAGGAGGCCAAGTCATTAACCCATATGGCCCAGGTAATGATAACCTTTTTGTTGGTGGTTCGAGTACAGGATCGGCAGTAGCTGTTGCTGCAAACTTTACCGTTTTATCTGTTGGGACAGAAACGGATGCTTCTATTTTAAGCCCAGCCGTGCAGAACTCTGTAGTTGGTATTAAGCCTACTGTTGGTATAATAAGCCGAAAAGGGATTATACCTTTCACATATGCACAAGATACAGCGGGACCATTTGCTAGAACAGTAACAGACGCGGCAATTCTATTAAGTAGTTTAGCTGGGATAGACCAGCTCGATCCTGCAACTTATAAAAGTGAAGGGAGAGTTCCGCAAGATTATACAATATATTTAGAGTCTAATGGTCTAAGAGGAGCTAAGATTGGCGTATTCAACAAAGCACCTGTAGACTATTATGAATCTGGCGAGTATGATGAAGAGCTATTTCAGAATGTGATACAAACATTGCAGGATGAAGGAGCGACAGTAATAGAAGGTATAGATATTCCATCTTTTCATAGGGAATGGAGCTGGGGAGTTTCATTGTATGAATTAAAGCATAGCTTGGATAACTATCTTTCTAAGCTACCTCCAACTATTCCGGTGCATTCTATTTCTGAATTAATAGCATTTAATAAAAGTATAGAAGAAAAAGCATTAAAATATGGGCAAAATAAGTTGGAATTAAGAAAGGATTTTCCTAATACGTTAAGAAATCATGAGTATTTAAATGCAAGGTTAGAAGATTTATATTTTTCCCAGGAGCAAGGGATTGATCTTGCCTTAAAGAAATACGATCTTGATGCTATTCTTTTTCCTTCATATATAGGGTCAACAATATGTGCCAAAGCTGGTTATCCTTCTATAGCGGTACCAGCTGGATATATGAAAAACGGAAGGCCTTTTGGAATTACTTTGGCAAGTACCGCTTTTAGCGAAGGGACTTTAATTAAACTTGCATATGCGTTTGAACAAGCTACAAAGCATAGAAGAACTCCGAATTTGTCGTAAATATATATACATCAATTAAAAAAATGACATAAACCCCCTCTTTTTAGGTGGGAGAGAGCATCTGGCCATGCATAGAAGCGGTCAGGGCCTTTTTCTGCCACATGCGAAGTAAGAACAGAAAGAGCAAACGAGTGTAGGTTATTTTTTATTCTGTATAGCAGGGATTTAGATGGCGAAAAATTAAAATGGATTTATATAGTAAAAAAGGATAGGGCGCCCTATCCTTTTTCTACTATATAAAGTTAAAGAGAAACGTCCTTTTCTTGCTGCTTCGTGTGTTTTAGTAAAATAAAAGATAAACAAGCAGAACATAAAATAAGAAAAGAAGCAATGATATAAATCGTACGTACACCGAAAATATCGGTGATGATACCAACGCTTAGCATTGAGAGACCTGAAGCGGTTGAAGTGAGTGTACCGTGAGCGGTATACATTTTTGATAATAAAGAAGGTGATACACTTGTTTGTAAAACAGTTGTTTGAGAAATATCTCTCATTTGATGAGAAGGACAATTATACTTGTAAAGGAATAAGCAGCAGCTTGAACGATTTGTGTTGAAAAAGAAAAGACACTATTTACTTTTACTAACTTTTCTTGTGGTGTTAGGCGTGGAATAACAGCGTATAATAAAGGAGAACTCCAGCCACCGCATAATGAAATAAGGATAACGAAAGTTAAAAGAACAGTAACGTTTGATGATAAAATAGGAAATAAAATTGTTAAGAGAATTAAAAAGATTGTTTTGATCCATTGTAGTGTAAAGAGTAATGAATAAGACGGAAAACGATTTATTAGAAGTGGTGCAGATGTATTAGCAATTAGGTTTGCAATAACTTGTAATAATGGAAAAAGGGCTGTGATAGTAGATGATTTGGTTGTCATATATATATGAGTAGTAAGAATCATAACATAAACAACATCAGCGAGAGTAATACATATTTTAGACATCCAATAAAAAGATAAGGGGTGTTTGTGCAATAAGGATGCCTCCTTTGAATAATTATTTTTTCTTTATATTTAATATAATCTGTAAAATGAATTTTGGAAAGAATTTTATTTTTGTAACTTTTACACAAGGATTTTCATGTATAATGAAGAATATATTAATATACTATTTTATTAATACCCATTGCGACAGTGAATATGTATAATAGCTTCTAGTAATGGACCCCGTATGGAGTAGATGAGTGTGATTTTTTATCTACTATTGATGGTTAGTCTTCACGGATTAAGCTTTTATGGATAATTATTTATCCGTTTACACAAGTCTACCTTGTTTTCTCTGAATCTTTAGACGGGGGAGTTGCTGCTCGCGAATAGCGGGATAAACAATTCTTTTTCTCATATACATGTAGAAAATAGAAAAGAAAGTGAGGGTGGCATATGAATGGATGGGTAGTTTGGTTTATTATAGCTGGAATTTTATTTATTGCAGAGATGTTATCAATTACTTTTTACATGCTGTGGCTTGGAATTGGAGCTGTTGTCGGAGGTCTTATTGCACTATTTGCCCCAGAGGCATTATTTCTACAAGTTGTTGTAGGTGCAATTGTGAGTTTAACTTTAACTTTCTTTACGAAAAGAATCTCCAAAAATTTTCGAGAGGCAAAAGGGTTTACCGACACTGTCGATAAACTTGCTGGCAAAAAAGGTATCATCATGCAAGCGATTACAAGTGAGGGGAATGGGATTGTGAAAGTGGATGGAGATATTTGGACTGCTATTTCAAATGTCCCCATTTCTGCTGGAGAAAGAGTCATCGTTATAAAGAGGAGCAGTACTGTTTTATATGTGAAAAAGGAGAGTGAATAAGGATGGTAGCATTAACATTAACGATTATTTTTGCATTAATTGTCGTTGTATTCGTAGCGTTAGCAATTAAAATTATTCCACAGCAAAAAGTTGGGGTTATTGAAAGATTTGGTAAATTTCAACGTATTATGCATCCGGGGTTAAACCTTTTAATCCCAATTGTAGATCGTGTTCGCGTGTACCATGATTTACGTATTCAACAAACGAATGTACCACCGCAAAAAGTTATTACAAAAGATAACGTACAAGTGGAAATCGATACAATTATTTTCTATCAAATTGTTGAACCAGAACTAGCAACATATGGTATTTCTAACTACGAATATGGTGTTCGTAATATTACTTCTGCAACAATGCGCCAAATTATTGGTAAGATGGAACTTGATGAAACATTATCAGGCCGTGAGAAAATTTCAACGGAAATTCGTTTAGCTCTTGATGAAGCAACAGAAAAATGGGGCGTGCGTATCGAACGTGTGGAAGTGGTTGATATTAATCCGCCGAAAGACGTGCAAGTATCGATGGAAAAACAGATGAAAGCAGAGCGTAATAAGCGTGCGATTATCTTAGAAGCGGAAGCGGCTAAACAAGATAAAGTCCTTCGTGCTGAAGGAGAAAAACAAAGCAAAATTTTAATGGCTGAAGGGGATAAAGAAGCGCGTATTCGCGAAGCAGAGGGTATAAGAGAAGCAAAAGAACTAGAAGCACAAGGGGAAGCAAGGGCAATCGAAACAATTGCGAAAGCGGAACAAAACCGTATTGAATTAATACGTGAAGCGAATTTAGATGAGCGCGTTCTTGCTTATAAATCATTTGAATCATTAGCTGAAGTTGCAAAAGGGCCAGCTAATAAAGTCTTCATCCCATCAAATGCAATTGAAACACTCGGCACACTTGGTGCAATCGGTGAAATTTTTAAAGAAAAACAAGCGAAGAAATTACCTTCTTCTGATACACCAAAAGAACAATAGAAACGAGAAAGAGAAATGGGCTGCCATTTCTCTTTTTTTTTAGGGGGATTCCATGAAACGATTTTTACATGTTTTAAAGATTTGTATGGTGGGTGTATTTGTTTTGATTTGGTGTTGGGTAATGAAAGATATCATTTTCAATTCATACTTAAACTATTCTGTTTGGTTACATTGACTATATATTGTTTGTTTCTCGTTAAGTTCTATCAACGCGTATAGATCAAATAAAAAGGTATTTGCTTTCCTATTCTTTTTAGCAGTTGCACTAAATGTAACAAGTGTATTGAAAATGTATATTACATAAAGCTTGTACATATCAATGTATAAAGAAGGTGATACATTGAAAAAGTATGCAACTCGTATACGTGGGAAGAAATTACTGCTGTTTATTTTATCCTATGCATTTGTAATAGTAGCAACGGCGTCTATTGTGACTTCGCTTTTACATACAATGAAATCTTATTATGTGAATCAGTGGTTTGGGAAGGTTTCGATGCAAGGTTTTGTTCGAATGCTGGAGAATGAAAATCATTATTTTGCATTTGATTATTTTAAAACAAATAAGCGAGAATCAGTTGGGAATTTGTTATTTTCTATTGCGACGGATCTTAAAATACAAGATTTAAGAACGTTCGTTGGAAAAGAAGTGCCTGGGATGTCAAAGTACTATTCTAATATTATCGTAGCTGGAGAAGGAACAGATTATACGAATATTCCCAATGAATCTAGTGTGCCAATTGAAGAGGTAACGAAAGAACGTGAAGTAGCGAAGGAGAAAGTTAAAGAAGCAGACGAAAAGAATCCTGTACAAAAAAATAAAAGCGATGTAAAAGGTGAAAGTGCTATATTTATTTATCATACACATAGCTGGGAATCTTTCTATCCATTATTACCTGGAGCGAAAAGTCCATCGAGTCCAGATGTAAATGTTTCGCTTTTAGGAGAGCGTCTAAAAGAACAATTGGAGGGACAAGGAATACCAGTTTTTCATGATAAAACAAACATGGGAGATTTACTAGCGAATAAGAAATTAAAATGGTATCAAGCATATAATGCATCTCATGGTTATGTGAAAGAAGCGTTAGCGCAAAATAAAAAAATTATGTTTCCAATCGACATTCATAGGGACGATCAACGAAAGAATGTTACGACAAAAGTGATTAATGGAAAATCCTATGCAAGGTTGTATTTTATAATAGGAATGGAAAACGAAGGGCATTCCAATAATGAAAAGATTGCAAGAGCGATAAATTCATATCTAGATGAAAACTATTACGGATTAAGTCGAGGGATTTTCCCAAAATATAAAAAGGATGGAAATGGCGTTTATAATCAAGATTTATCAAAAAATGCAATGCTTATCGAAGTTGGTGGCGTTGATAATACTTTAGAAGAGCTATATAACACGATTGATGTACTCGCTGAAGTGTTTAGTAAATATTATTGGGATGCAGAGAAAGTGAATGGATGATGTGAAAGGAACAGGAGACTGTTCTTTTTTGTTTAAACAGCATACGAAACATGGTAGAATTTTCTTTTGGGAATATTCCGAATAATAGAGGGTAGGAATGCAAATACTATTAATCTGGCACGGAGAATCAGAAGCAGATATTTTAAATGTACATGAACAAATTGCGATTGTTGCACATGGTGGAGTAATGAACAGTATATTACGTGCTTTTTTCCAAATGCCAATCAATAGGGATTATTATTTTAAAACAGGAGATACAGGCATTAGTTTAATTGAACTTAGGGATAAAGAGAGAATCATTCATTTTATTAACGGAGTCATTTGGCAGGCATATAGGATATTTATTACTGAATAATACAATTAATCGATAAGGATGTCATTAGAATGAGAGAAGCATAGAGTTATTTAGTAATGAGACAGGGGGATAATATGTACAAAGTTGTATTTTTTGATGTCGATGGCACTTTATTAAGTGAGATTGATAGGAGCATACTAGTAAGCACGAAAGAAGCGATTGAGAAATTAATTGAAAAAGGAATAAAAGTAGTGGTTACAACAGGAAGGCCGCACAATTTGTGTGAAGAGTTTAAGACAATGGGTATCGATACGTTTATTTCTGCCAATGGTGCACTAATAAAATATAATGATAGCGTTATACATAAATCAGTGATTTCAAGAGAAACAGTTCAAGATATCTCGGTTTTTGCTGAGGTAAATGGGTATGGTGTTTCTTATCTTACTGAAATATTCGCAATGAACGGAATGGCTTCTGATGATGAAAGGGTAATGAAAGCATTAAAAGAGACTTTAAACTTACAACAATATCCTAAAAAAATGAAATCACTTTCAGAAGAAGTTTATTGCGTGTGTTTGTATGCAAATGAAACAGAAGCTCAAAAATTTCTAGAAAGATTTCCAACACTCAAATTCGAACGTTTTCACGGTTACGTTACGAATGTACTTGAAGATACTGAAGTTTCTAAGTTAACGGCTATTAAAAAGGTGTTGGATTATCTCAATATTTGTAGATCGGAAGCGATCGCTTTTGGGGATGGTGGAAATGATATTGATATGTTGGAGTATGTAGGTTTAGGAATTGCCATGGGAAATGGTGGGGAAAAGCTAAAGCAAAAGGCAGATTTCGTTACAAAAAAGGCAAGCGAAGGTGGGATAGACTACGCATTAACGAAATTTGGTATCATTTAAAAGGCAATCACCAGTTAAGTAATTTTAATTAAGGAATTCTTCGTGTTCTTATTGATTTCTTTATTCGAATGAAAAAATCATTCGAATAAAGAGATTTTGAGGTCCTTAACATGTTCAATTAATAAAATATGAATTTGTCCACGATGATGATAAATGTGAGCAACAATTTCAAGTAACCACTCGAATCGAGAATAAGAAACACCCCAATATGCGGTCATAACTTCAGCTAGTTCATTATTTGAATAAGATAAGAACGTTTTAGAAAGAAGTGCATATCCTTGGAGTAGCATTTCTTTCATTTGAGGAATTGTTTTTGATGTTTGTTCTAAATAAAAGGTATTTAACTCTTCTTGTGTAGCGCCATTTAAAATAAGTAAATCAGCATGACAAATAAGTGAGAGATGAGTACACATTTCAAATAGCGATCTTTTGTTTTGCAGTGGTTTAATTTGTAAATCTTTTTCGTCGAATTGATTAAGTATTTGTATAAATGTATCAATGGCAACTTTAAGTTGATGCAGCGCAGCTTGAACAAACATTGTAATTCCCCTCATTTTCGTATATAATGGTGTCTTAAGAGTATTATATCATACTCAAAATTCCGAAAATTCTAGTAGTTTGACTAAAAAAATGAAAAATATTATATTGTAAAAGGTCATATTAAACGAGAAATAGAATGGAAAGCAATTATTGAGTTAGGAGTTTAGATCGATGAGTTCGATATATGGAAGAGATACAATTGTTGAAGTGAATTTAGATGATGTAAAACATAATGTGAGAGAATTTAAAAAACGTGTGAACGATGAAAATATTACAATGATGGCAGCTGTCAAAGCAAATGGGTATGGCCATGGATCAGTTGAAGTGGCAAAAGCGGCAATTGAGGCAGGAATTCATCAACTTGCTGTTGCATTTGTAGATGAAGGAATTGAACTGCGCGAGGCAGGAGTGACTGTACCGATTTTAGTTTTAGGCTATACGCCAGTGGATGCTGTTAAAGATGCGATTGAGCATGATATTATGATAACGGTATATAGAGTAGAGGATTTAAAAGGTATCAATGAAATTGCCAATCAGCTTGAAAAGAGAGCTCGTATTCAAGTGAAAATCGATACAGGAATGAGCCGGATTGGTCTACAAGAAGAAGAAGTCTTGCCGTTTTTAGAAGAACTAAAAAATATGAAATATATAGAAGTAGAAGGTATGTTTACACATTACTCTACAGCTGATGAAGTTGATAAAACGTATACAAATATGCAAATGAATTTATTTGAGAAAGCTGTAAATACAGCAAAAGAACTAGGAATTCATCTCCCGTATATCCACAGTTCAAACAGTGCTGGATCAATGGAGCTTGGTAATACGTTTCAAAATATGGTTCGTGTTGGGATTGGGATTTATGGTATGTATCCTTCAAAAGAGGTAGATCATAAAGCCGTGTCTTTAAAGCCCGCATTATCATTAAAGTCGAAAGTAGCTCATATTAAGCATGCGAAAAAAAATCGTGGTGTAAGTTATGGGAATACGTATATGACAACGGGTGAGGAATGGATTGCGACTGTACCAATTGGATATGCGGATGGTTACAATCGTCAATTATCTAATAAAGGATCTGCACTAATTAATGGAATTCGTGTGCCGGTTCTTGGCCGTGTTTGTATGGATCAATTAATGCTGGATGTTACAAAGGCAATGCCTGTACATGTAGGAGATGAAGTAGTTTTCTACGGGAAACAAGGTAAGGAAGAAATTTCTGTAGAGGAAATTGCAGATTTACTAGGAACAATTAACTATGAAGTGACTTGTATGTTAGACCGAAGAATTCCACGTGTGTATAAAGAAAATGGTGAAATAACTACCGTGGTGAATATATTAAGAAAAAATAAATGAGGAAAAGGCTGAATCATATTGTTATGATTCGGCCTTTTTACGTATTAGTTCACTTTATGACATATAAAGATCATTCTATTTACACCATGAGATTGGATGTTTTTAAAACCGGCAGATTGCAGAGAAGAGATAATTTCTTCTTTTGGATAACAAGCTTCTGTGAAAGAGAAATCGCTTCTCCGCCAAATATCTTCTCTATCATATTTAAAAAGTATAAAATCCATCCTCCCTATTTTTTGTATATGATCATAGCTGGGATTTACTGTACATATATAATTAGGTTCTACAATATGAAAGGGATTTTTCCAGCCGTCAATAAATGCATTTTCCATATTGACATCAAATGCGAAGATACCATTGTTTTCTAATATAGAGTAAACGTTACAGAATACATTTGTCAGTTCTTCTAAATTCATAATATGATTTAAGCTATCTCCAACAGATAGGACGTAATTAAATTTTTCCTCGGTACTAAAAAAACGAGCATCGTCTACGATGAGAGATGCTTCGGGTACATTTTCGCGTGCGTGCTGAATCATTTTGGATGATCCATCTATTCCTGTTACGGTGAACCCTTTATCAACTAGTTTTCTTGTAAGATGACCAGTACCACAGCAAAGATCTAACACATGAGCATTTTGTGGTGCGTTGTGCAAAAGTAGTTTTTCATACGCAGGGTAGGCTTGCTCGGCAAAGTGTCCCCAATGCTTATTATAAATAGATGCGAAAATATCATAATCAGAATAAATGACTTTGTTTGGCATATGTATCCTCCTTGTATTCCGCCAAATTATAATTGTTCGTAAAGTTTTAGAGCATTGCGGTTTTTTGTTTCAACTTCTAATACAATCTTTGTATGTCATTCAGCGACTCGTGTATATACGATATATTCTAGGATGTTTCTTCTGTATCCTTTTTCTGGATAAAAAGGATGCACAGCGAAGCCGGATAGGGGGAGTGTATTTTGGGTATTCATGGTAATTATTCCTACCGACTGTTTATCATTTTAACCGAGAAGCCCCCCTCCTCTAAACGGAGTGAAGGTGGGGGATGAATCGGTTTTTTCTTTTGTAAAGAAAACGTCTCTTTTTTATGGAACGTATGTTTGTTTTGGCGTATGCTAATCGTATCAAATAAATTGAAGCTACTTTTAGTTTGGAAACCAAGCTTCTTTCAGTAATTTTACAACAGTTTCAATACAATTTTCTTGAATACCGCCGAAGCCGAGTAATACATATGATTCCTTTCGTAAATCATGCACGGAATCGTATATAGAAAGAGGATACAGTTTGATTCGTTTTGTTGCAGCAGCGTCAATAAGTGCTTGTTCGGTCATGCCGTTATGAACATGCAGTACGATATGAAGTCCTGATTGTTCCCCGAGTATATGAACGTGAGTCCTCATTTCACTCGTGATGGATTTAACTAACGCGATGTGTTTTCTTTTATATAACGTACGAATTCGATTTATATGCCGATTCCAGTCTCCTTTTTGAATAAAGGTGGCAAAAGCAAGTTGTTGCATCGTTGAAACAGTTTGTTTAAAGATGCCCCCGAGTTCTTTATACGCTTGTAACAGATGATTTGGTAATACGATATATCCCATTCGTAAAGAGGGTAAAAAGCATTTTGAGAAAGTTCCCATATAAATAACACGTTCGTTTGAATCGAGTCCTTGTAAGGAGGGAATGGGTTTTCCTACGTAGCGAAATTCCCCATCATAATCATCTTCAATAATATAGCCGCCACAATTATTGGCCCATTTTAATAATTCAAGTCTTCTAGATAAAGGCATAATCATTCCGTACGGAAATTGATGCGATGGAGTGACGTATGCTACGTTTGCATGTGATTTACGTAAAGCTGAAATATCAATTCCTTTTTCATCTAATGGAATAGGATGAATTGAGAGCCCGCAACTTTTAACAATCGCATTTACGCGATGAAATCCAGGGTTTTCGATCCCATATTCCTTTGTAGGACCAAGTAGTTGAAGAAGCAGCCAAAGAAGAGGTTGTGTACCAGCTCCAATAATAATTTGATCAGGTGAAGAGTTTACGCCGCGAGCATGATATAAATATTTTGAAATATGCTCTCGAAGAATGAATTCGCCTTGTGGATCTTCTCTGGAAAATAAATGTTTTTCGTATTGGAGTAAGGTTTCTTGTAATGCTCTTTTCCAGTTTGAAATTGGAAAAGCTGTTTGATCAATGATCCCTTGACTACAATCGAAATCGTATTGTTCCTCTTTTCGTTTGCTAGTTTCGTACGACAAGCTATTTTGTTTAATTGGAATCACATCGATATCAACTTTTGCAACGAATATACCGCGCTTCGGTTTACTTTCTACGTATCCTTCTGCAGATAATTGCTGATAAGCAGATTCAACTGTAATACGGCTAACGTTAAGCTGTGATGCTAAGTTTCTGTGTGAGGGAAGACGGGTTCCAGCAGGAAGCATTCCCTTCAATATTTCTCGTTTTATATGGTCGTAAATTTGTATATAAATGGGTGTTGTGCTTTTTAGTTTTAGCGGAATCGTAAAATCCATCGTATACAGTCCACCTTCCTAACTGGCCTTATAAAAAATAGATAAACTGTCACTTAAGCGAAAGGCAGTTTCTGCTTATAATGATGATATAACATTTGGAAAATTTTATAAATAGTTAGGGGAGAGTATAATGAATATTAGAGAAGTGAAAACAGAAGCGCAGTTACATGAGGTATTACCTGTTTTGCAACAATTACGAATTGCACTTTCAAAAGAAGAGGTAAGTTCTTTATTCCAACAAATGAAAGAAGAAAATTACAAACTGTTTTCATTATGTAATAACGAAGATGAAGTTGTGAGTCTTGCTGGTGTAGCAGTTTGTACGAACTTTTATAATAAAAAACATGTTTTTGTTTATGATCTTGTAACGGCGGAAGCACATCGATCAAAAGGATACGGAAAGGTTCTTTTGTCATATATAGAGAAATGGGGGAGAGAAAAAGGGTGCAGTTCTATCGTTCTGACATCCGCATTTTCGAGAGTTGACGCGCATCGATTTTATGAAAGAGAAGGATATGACAAGGTAAGTTATTCTTTTCACAAAGAATTATAATTGATAAGGAAAAAAGTAGATTCTACATGTAATAGAATCTGCTTTTTATATTGTAGAGTAAATGATTTACCAAAAAGGTGTAATAGGCGATTTTACTGCTCGAACAGATATTTCTTGTGCGCAAATAAGTGTAAGGAAAGGTGATATGGTTTCTCTTATTGATAACAGCTGTACAGGATATGATTTAATAAAAAAAGATGGTTTGGAAGGTTGGATTAAGAAAGGTCTTCTTAAATTAGATGAGAAGGAGTTAAAGGTGTTTAGCTAATAAAAAATAGGAGGGAGATCCTCCTATTTTTTATACCGTTCATCTCTTCTTGAAAACGTTGGTACATTTTTTGAATTTGTTGCCTACTAAGTGCCTCCTTAATTATCTAAAAGAATTAAAATTTAGAAGATTGTTTTTGATCTTGTATAAGTAAATATATAGTGCTAGGTATTATAACTATAGTCATACTTAAAATGATTACAAGGATACCGTATTCCCTATATGGAGCGGGAATAGTTAAGGGAAGAAGGCAAATGAAAATACCAGCTATTATAAGTGATACGCTACAAATTTTTGTTGCTTTCCTCTCAAGATGTTTATGATTCCATTGAAATGATACAGTTGATTTTGTAGTATCAATTTTTGAGCTGAAGTAGCCGGTTAATATAAGAAGTAAACCTACTGCGAAAAAGACAAGAGTTTCAAGTGGGATAGGGAAGCCAAGGGCGATTAAAGCAATCATAGTGTCTGTAAAAAATAAAAAAAGTAGCATCGTATTTCCCATCCATAAAAAGAATTTTGGATTTTCCATTGCTTGTGAAAAACACCAAAATAGAAAGGCTAAAAAAGAGCATAATATTAAATTAATAATGATAAAAGTACTCTTATCCATAGATGAAGTAGGATTGCCATTAAAGTCCCACTTCGTTACAATTTCTGAAGGTAAAAAGAAATATAAAGCGATGTTTGTTGCGATAATAATAAGCAAGAGGATAATACCGAAAGGATTTTTCATCGTTTCACCTGCTTTCTACATACTAAAAAAGTGATGATTTAAGTATTTATGAAATATTAGGGTTTCTTACAAAATTATACAATACAATTAAGGTTTTTGTTTTGATTTTTCAGAAAAAACATTATAATTGTATATATTAAATAACAAAGTGTGTAGGAGGAGCTTATGCAAAAAGTCATGTTAAAGGGGAATAAAATTACGATTCGCACAATTGAAGAAAGTGATATAAAGCTATTATGGGATCTCGTATTTAAGGAAGAAAATCCAGAGTGGAAGAAATGGGATGCACCATACTTTCCGTTTTCTATTCAAGAGTATTCAGTGTACAAAGAAAACTTACAATTACGATTAAAAGAAGAACCATTATCCCAGCTTATTGTTGAAAATGAAGGTGAAATAATCGGAACGGTAAGTTTTTATTGGGAACATAAGCCGACGCGTTGGCTAGAGATGGGCATTGTCATTTATGACCCAGCATATTGGAATGGCGGTTACGGTACAGAAGCTTTACGATTGTATAGAGATTTGCTATTTGAAAATATGGAGATTGGTAGAGTTGGGTTAACGACTTGGTCTGGAAATGAACGAATGATAAAAGTAGCTGAAAAAATAGGGATGCAGTTAGAAGGAAGGATGCGGAAATGTCGCTATTATAACGGTACATATTATGATTCGATCCGTATGGGGATGATTCGTGAAGAATGGGAAGCGTTACATGTAACAAAGAAATGAAGAAAGATGTATGCTGCAAACAATGAGGATGGTCTTATACATATAAGGGGGATAATGAATGAAAATATTTGATTTCAGTGAAAAAATAGGGAATCACATATCGATATTTCAATCTGATTTTGTTATGTCAAGAATATTAAGACATCAAGGTAATACACATATCGGTTGCATGCATTTACAAGCGGAGGGAAGTATCGGGTATCATGAAGCAGTTGTATCTCAACTGCTTCTTATCGTAGAAGGAGATGGGTTTGTTTGTGGCGCAGACAAAGAAAAAGTGAAAGTAAAAGTAGGGCAAGCTGTTTTTTGGGAAAAGGGGGAGTTTCATGAGACAAATACGGAAAATGGACTTATGGCAATTGTGATTGAGTCAGAGAATCTTGAACATGGTATTTTAATGCCGATTGGAGAGCTGGAGGGAGAAAAGAATGATTACGAAGGCGGGTGAGAGAGAGAGACGGAGCAAATATTAAATTGTGCTGCATAATCGCTTTTTGAAGGAACAAGAGAAAATTGTCAGTTAAGCATAGAAAAAGCAATTGAAATTACAAAGCTTTTATTGGAAAAAGGAGCATATTATTTAGTTGAAAAGCCGATTTTTTAAAATCGGCTTTTCAACTTATCGATACATCGTCCACATCCCAATGTCCTTAAATCCTAACCGCTTATAAATTCGTCCAGCTGCTGGATTGTTATAAAATAAACAAAGTGTTCTTCCTTCTTTAATAAAATCTTGTATCATTTTTTGTAATATGAGTGAAGCGTATCCGTTCCCACGATAATTTGGATGTGTACATACTCCAACAACCATTGCGGATAAGGAATTTTCGGCAGAGGTAGAGGCGGAAGCGATGATTTCTCCATCTTTTTCAATATAGTAAGTGCGTCCTGTATTCGTTTCAATGGATTGCCTTAAAATTTTTTCTGATTGGTCTGCGCTAGGGAATTCTTCAATGTTACTTCGCAGCTGCATAATTCGTTCCACATCATCTATTGAAGCAATTTTAATTGTTTCGTGAATTGGAGTAGTTGGTAAGCTGGTATCATCTTTACATTCGCAAAAATACATTTTATTTTTTAGACCTAGTTGTATGCTTTGTATGTTTTCAAATTTTTCTACAACGTCTGATTTACCGGAGATTTTTAAGGGGTTATAAGTTGAAAGAATCCCTTCATAGTCGTCTCCAGAAAAGTCTGCTTTTCCATATGGTATAAATGAGTCATGAAAGCGTAGTAATACTGATTGTATTTTGTCATTCTCTGCAAATTTCCCCCATAATTCTTGGAAATCTGTATCGTAACCAAATGCCTCAACGTCTCCAATGATAAATAAGTTAATTGCGGATTCTTCCTTTAGAAATGCAAATACTTGTTCATGATCACTCGTTGTCAATTTCCGTATCATAAATAACCCTCTCTTTATTTGTTTTTTCTAAATATTATTACTTATTGTTTTTGAATTCAATATAAAATTTTATGTTTAGTTCATAAAGTTTCGGAAAAACTAGGAAAGATATGACAAAGGAGGTTATGAACGGTGGATCATCCAATTCAAGGATTAATGAAAGCAGCAATGGAGAATTTAAAGGAAATGGTCGATGTTAATACGATTGTTGGAGAGCCTGTTCAGACGGCTGACGGCGGTGTGGTGTTAACTGTTTCCAAAGTCGCATTTGGATTCGGAGCAGGGGGATCAGATTTTCAAGCGAATGACGGGCAAAGAACACAAGGAAATCCAGCATTTGGCGGCGGTAGTGCGGGTGGTGTTTCGATTACGCCGGTAGCATTTCTTGTTGTGAACAAGGATGGCGTAAATATTCTTCACTTACAAAATGCGACACACTTAGCTGAAAAAGTGATTGAACTTGCACCACAAACGATTGATAAGATTCAATCTATTTTTCAAAAAAATGAAAAGCATGATGAACCTCATCGTCCTCAAAATCCAGACGAAATTGCATAAAAAAGCCTGTTTTTTAACAGGTTTTTTTTCTTGTAATCACTATGTAATAAAACTCATGAAATTGTAAATAGTTTTTGAAGTTTTTTCTATGTTTCTAAAATTTTTCATGTTAAAATATGCTATAGAATTGAAACATATAAAACGAAGGTGGCTAGGTGCTTTGTCTGGAGGATCTGACCAAGTAAAAAATATGATATATATTAATGGTAATCGTCGGGGTCATTGTTTTATTACATCTGGAATTACATTTGAAGAGTTTGCAAGTAATATCCCTTCACCGCTTCATCAAGTGTTGCTTTTAAAACATAATTTTGAGTGGACTGATTTTCATTATCATACTTTATTCGAATATGTCGAAGAAGAAAACATACATAAATTAATGAAAGCAGAGATTGATGAATTTGATGAGTTCTGTTGGGTAGATTTTGATGATGCAAATGATTTAGATGAATTAGAGCCAAAAGAAATTGCAGAATTGTTATATTTGGCTCACAAAAAAGAACCACTTGGAAGAGCGTTCTTTCCGCTGTTGAAAAATAGATTTGTTTATTTTTCACATGATGACGGCTGGTACAACAAAGTGTATTACCGTAGAATCTCTGATTTTGTAGGAATGCTTAGTAAAGTGATTCCTTATAAACTCGGTTCATTTGGAAAAAAACGTTTCTCTTTCTTTCAAAAATCAAAAATTTTCCCTGCAATTTCAAAAGAAGTTATTCTTGGACTTGTCCCGTTAATGGAAGATGGAATGTATATTGATTTAGCAGGGAAAATAGAGTCAAGAAGAGGTCTGGAGATTCCTGTATATGTAGTTGGTTCGTATGAAAGTACGGATGAAGTACTAGATAATATTGAGGAATTAAAAGGAGAAGCAACAGAAACGGGCTGGCTTATTTTTGATAAGAAAGAACAAGAATGGCAATGGGCTGTGGACTAAGAAAACTTGACGAGTTTGGTCAAGTTTTCTTGTTTTTTGAAAGGAGAACAAATGAAGAAATATTATACAATCGTGGGTATTGTAAGTATTATCCTCGTTGCAATACTACTTTTAACTTGTCCGAAAGAATCTGATTTTTGGTTGTATATAGAGGATAAGTATAATTTAAGCTGTAATCAAAATAGCTTTGAATGCACACAAAATGTAGGGAAAACAGAAGAAAAAATGAAGTTTATAAGTACGGATACACGAAATGGTGTATTCTTTATGACAGTGAAACAAACATTTGAAACAGAGACTGGCAAAAAGAAAGAGTATAGTGGAGTGGGGATATTTGGTACATTTCTTTTTGTTTCGGAAAAGACTTTCTAATGATAGAAGGTCTTTTTTTTATGTTCATGTTCATATAGATGAAGTAAGACAAGCATAGGAGGGATAGGGTTGAAGAAAACATGTATTGTTTGCGGGGGAGAAGAGTTTTTTTCATCAACATTATATGCTCGTACGAAACAAGATTGGGCATACGCACCAAATATGTATCGCTTTGAGAAAGTATTTATTGAACACCGAGATGAAGAGAACTATCCCGTATTTCAAGAGATTACAGCACAACATTGCTGCGGATGTGGACATATTATGCTATACCATGAATGAACACACCAAGTATAACTTGGTGTGTTTTTTATAATGCTGACAAAGCAAGCGGATATAACAAAGTAAATAAGATAGAAAAACTACCAAACCCAATTGCTGTATATCCGAGGGTTCTTGCCCCGAAATTGATAGCTAATAAGCCAATTAAAATGGAAAGGGAGCCGAGTGTAACAGGATAAAAGGCAATCGAAAATAAAGACAGAAATAGTGCAACATAACCGATGAGTGTTCCAGTATTGGTACCTTCTATTTCATGTGCGATTTCTTTACGCCTTTGTCTAATCGGAAGATGTTGCGGTGAGATTTCAACTGCATACTCTTCGTTTTTTTGACCACTTTTAAAGTGATGTGTTCGCTTTCTAGGCATGTACATCCCTCTCTTTCAATTGGGTGTACTCTTATTATTCTTCATAAAGAAGAGAACATGAGTATGAGTTATATCCAAGTCAAGAAAAATTTGGAGAATACAGAGTCTGGTGCTACCTGATCCATCTCTTCATGAGAATAAACAGGAATTAAGGAAATTGATGTAGAATGAAATGAATGAAAACGAGTGAAGGTAGGGGAAGGTATGACAAAGTTTAATTGGCATGAATCAGCAGAAAGAAAATGGGATTATAATGCAGAATCTTGGAATCAAAATAGTCAAGAAATGTGGGATCATGGGAGCCGCAGTACAATCGTCCCATTTTTTGAAAAGTATGTAGAAAAAGGTACTGCAGTTTTAGATGTTGGATGTGGTGACGGATATGCTACATACAAATTAAGTGTTGCTGGATATAAAGCGTGCGGAATCGATTTATCTGAGAAAATGATTCAAAAAGGGAAGGAGCGCGGAGAGGGGCCTAATTTATCTTTTATAAAAGGAGATCTTTCTTCGTTACCTTTTGAAAATGAACAATTTCCAGCAGTATTAGCCATTAATTCATTAGAATGGACAGAAGATCCATTGCGGGCATTACAGGAGATAAAACGTGTTTTGCAGCCTGCTGGATATGCATGTATTGCTATTTTAGGACCAACAGCAAAACCACGTGAAAATAGCTATTCTCGCTTATATGGAAAAGATGTTGTTTGTAATACGATGATGCCGTGGGAATTTGAAAAGCTTGCAGAGGAGCAAGGATTTCAAATAGTGGATGGAATTGGTGTATATAAACGAGGTGTAAATGAAAAAATGCTCGGCCAATTGTCAATAGAACTCCAGCAAGCATTAACTTTTTTATGGGTATTTATGCTAAAAAAATAACATCTGAAGAAATGCACAAATTTAGGAGGGAAATAAGTGCAGAAAATACAAAAAACTGATACAATATGGGCAGAACCAATTAAAGGGGGACTAGGGTATATGACAACTACTACAACAGTGAAATCCGATATTGAAATTGCACAAGAAGCAAGCATGAAAAAAATTCAAGAAATCGCAGCTGAGTTAAACATTCTAGAAGAAGAACTAGAGCCTTATGGTCACTATAAAGGGAAATTATCTCTTGATATTTTTAAGCGCTTACAAACTGCGGAAGACGGAAAAGTTGTTTTAGTAACAGCGATCAACCCAACTCCAGCAGGAGAAGGTAAATCAACAGTAACAGTTGGTTTAGGTCAAGCTTTTAACAAAATTGGTAAAAAAGCAGTGATTGCACTTCGCGAACCATCTCTTGGACCAACAATGGGATTAAAGGGTGGTGCAGCAGGTGGCGGTTATTCACAAGTAGTACCAATGGAGGATATTAACCTTCACTTTACTGGTGATATTCATGCGATTACAACTGCAAATAACGCACTAGCAGCGTTTATTGATAACCACATTCAACAAGGAAATGTACTTAAGATTGATACACGTAAAATCGTTTGGAAGCGTTGTGTTGATTTAAATGACCGCGCACTGCGAAATGTTGTAATTGGTCTTGGTGGACCAGTTCAAGGTGTGCCGCGTGAAGATGGTTTTGATATTACGGTAGCATCTGAAATTATGGCTGTATTCTGCCTTGCGACAGATATTCAAGATTTAAAAGCACGTCTATCCCGCATTGTAGTTGCTTATAACTTGGATAATCAACCAGTAACAGTGAAAGATTTAGGCGTTGAAGGGGCATTAACGCTTTTATTAAAAGATGCATTAAAACCAAACTTAGTACAAACATTAGAAAATACACCAGCAATTATTCACGGCGGTCCATTTGCTAATATTGCACATGGTTGTAACAGTGTTATTGCTACAACAATGGCAGCAAAATTAGGTGACTATGTGATTACAGAAGCCGGTTTCGGTGCAGACTTAGGCGCTGAAAAATTCTTAGATATTAAAGCACGTGCTGCGGGCATTAAACCAGAAGCAGTAGTTATCGTTGCAACAATTCGTGCGCTTAAAATGCACGGTGGTGTGGCAAAAGATCAGTTGAAAGAAGAAAATGTAGATGCATTAGCAAAAGGAATGGAAAATCTACAAAAACACGTTGAAACAATTCAAAGCTTCGGTGTTCCATTCGTAATTGCAATTAACAAATTCATTACAGATACAGATGCAGAGGTTGCATACTTACAAGAATGGTGTAACGAGCGTGGCTATGAAGTATCCTTAACAGAAGTTTGGGAAAAAGGTGGCCAAGGCGGTGTAGACCTTGCTGAGAAAGTATTAAAAGTAATTGAAAAAGGTGACAACAAGTATGCACCACTTTACGATTTAGAATTATCAATAGAAGAAAAAATTCGGACAATTGCTCAAAGAGTATACGGTGCAAAAGATATTGAATTTGCTCCAAAAGCTCGTAAGCAATTGGTTCAATTTGCAGGTGAAGGCTGGAATAATCTACCAGTGTGTATGGCGAAAACACAATATTCTCTTTCTGATGATGCAACAAAATTAGGTCGACCATCTGACTTTATTGTTACAATTCGTGAACTGAAGCCATCTATCGGTGCAGGATTTATTGTTGCATTAACAGGAACAATGTTAACAATGCCAGGTCTTCCAAAACAACCAGCTGCACTTCAAATGGACGTAAATGAAGAAGGAAAAGCAGTAGGTTTATTCTAAAAGGTTGTAATTCATCTCATTTATCTGTAAACTATATATATACATCAAGTGGCGCCTTTCCATCGAAAGGCGCCTGTTTTTTGGAGGAAATTATGTTTGATCCAACTGCTTTTGAAAATTTAAAAGTAATCGTTGAAGGAGCTGTCTATGATTTTGATTTACATGGTGACATTCTTGTAACGAATCGAAAAGATATGATGGACCTTGCCTCATTAAGCCGTATATATAATATTTCATTTCAATTAAATGAATCGTTTGAAACGCTAGTAGAAGCAACATTTTCATTATCCGTAGATGCGAAGAATTTATCGGGTGAGATATTGGAAGTACCTCAGTTTATACCGGGGTGCGAAATGAAACTAGGATTTACATTTCCATTGCAGCACCCAGAAGCACAGTGTCAAGAAATTGAAAATTTGTTGCAATCTATCTGGGGAAAAGAACGAATGATTACGCAACAAATTTCATACGAATATAATAAGCAAGCGATTTCATATCATAATAAGGTAGAAGTTCTATTTCAAAAAGCGATTACAGAAGACCATGTTGATGATTTAATAGCTGTTATTTCTCACATGATAGAAACAGTGCGAACAATACAACATTTTCTTTAAAAATAGAGATAAAGGAGAAAAACAAATGATAAAAGATATGCAACCATTTTTGCAACAAGCTTGGGAGAAGGCTGGTTTTAAAGAGTTTACTGAAATCCAAAAACAAGCGATTCCAACTATTTTAGAAGGACAAGATGTTATAGCTGAATCTCCGACTGGGACAGGAAAAACATTAGCGTACTTATTACCCCTTTTACATAAAATTAATCCTGAAGTGAAACAACCACAAGTTGTCATTTTAGCACCAACGCGTGAACTTGTTATGCAAATTCATGAAGAGGTCCAAAAGTTTACAGCAGGAACTGATATTTCAGGTGCATCTTTAATTGGTGGCGCAGACATTAAGCGCCAAGTAGAAAAGCTAAAGAAACATCCAAAAGTAATTGTTGGTTCACCAGGACGCATTTTAGAATTAATTCGCATGAAAAAATTAAAAATGCACGAAGTAAAGACAATTGTATTTGATGAATTTGATCAAATTGTCAAACAAAAGATGATGGAAGCTGTGTTTGATGTCATTAAATCAACAATGCGCGATCGTCAGTTAGTATTCTTCTCTGCAACAATGACAAAAGACGCGGAAGAAGTGGCACGCGATTTTGCGGCCCAGCCAGAGGTAGTTCGCATAAAACGTGCAGAAACAAAGAGTTTGGTGGAACATACGTATATCGTTTGTGAGCGACGTGAAAAAAATGATTATGTAAGAAGGATTATGCATATTGGTAATGTAAAAGCGGTTGCCTTTTTAAATGATCCGTATCGTTTAGATGAAATTGCTGAAAAGTTAAAGTACCGTAAAATGAAAGCAGCAGCACTTCATGCAGAAGCAAGTAAACAAGAGCGTGAAGCAACGATGCGTGCATTCCGTCAAGGTAAAGTAGAAATTCTACTTGCGACTGATATTGCAGCACGTGGATTAGATATTGATGATTTAACACACGTGATTCACTTAGAATTACCAGATACATTAGACCAATATATTCATCGTTCCGGACGTACAGGACGTATGGGGAAAGAGGGGACTGTTGTTTCCCTTGTTACTCCGCAAGAAGAACGCAAACTACTTCAATTTGCGAAGAAATTAGGCATTCAGTTTAAGAAGCAAGAAATGTTTAAAGGAACATTTGTAGAATCTAAACCGCAAGCGCCAAAGAAAAAGAAACCAACATTTACTGGGAAAAGAAAACCTAGATAAAGTGAAACTTCCATCAGTGGAGGTCTTACTGCCCGTTAATGGGGGATAAATCATAAAAAAGACGTAACTATGGGTATAACATAGTTGCGTCTTTTTTATTTTGCCAGAAGGAACAGTATAGTGAATGGCGAATATTACTGCTGAATGGATTATATTAAAATGATAAAAATGAGCTGTTTCATAAGTCTAATTTCCGACTATGCAACAGCTTCTTTAAACTTATTAAAAAATATTTGTAGTAGGTCTATCGCTAGAGAGCTGTTTTATATAGAATACCCCTTTCTCAATTACGGTTTCTATATAGCCAACAATTTGATCAAATGTAAACACTTGTAAGTCTGTATATAAATCTTGCTTTGGATACAGCATATCATCAAAAATAAGCTTTCGAAAAGCTAAAACATTTTCTGCGGTGACTTCTTCAATTTTTACTATATTTGCTTCCTGATTAAGGAGGGATAAGAATTGCTGATCGTTATCATAGTGATGTAACAATTTGCCGTTTAACAATTTAAAATCATTATGGTACATAGATAAAATAGTTTGGTTATTCTCTATTCTATTTTTGAGCCAAGGAAGAAAAAATCCGTTTAGCCAATTATCATCAGCAATAAGGTGAGTATAGTAGCCTAAAAGAAAAGCGGAATCCATATGTGTTTTATATTTATGAAAAAATGAATCATAATCGATTCTTCTTGTATAGTTCTTTGTTGTACCAGCGTAAAAATGTGAAGCTTCTTTTTCCTTTTTTGAATGAACTGCATCAGGAGCTACGCCTCCTAACAAAAAAGAAGTTTTATCTTGGATGGATAGTTTCTCGGCAATACCATATGCAATAATTAAATGCATAATGCGTGATCCCATAAATGACACCTCTATTTCATGTATTCATTTTAGGGAGTAGACTGGACGTTTAGTATAACTTTCCCCACACTCTGTCTACTTTCGACCCATTCATGTGCTTTCCCTGCATCTTGAAGTGTAAAATGTTTACCAATTTCAATTTGCAGGCTTCCATCACGTAAATAATGAAAAACTTGATCAGCGGTATGACGGAGTAATTGAGGACGTTTCTTTCGAGTTGTTCCAAAGCTAAAGCCAAGAATAGAACGACAGCTTGCATGTAAATCTTTTGTACGGAATGTGCCAATTTCACCGCTCGTATTACCAAAATGGACAAGGCGACCGTAGTAAGCTAAACACTCCAAGCTTTTTTCTGATACTGTACCGGAAATCGAATCCAAAATAACATCGGCACCTTTACTATCAGTAAGTTCATTTACCTTTTCACTAAAATCTTCATCTTGATAACAAATAACATGATCAGCCCCAGCTTCTAAAGCGATTTTCTTTTTTGCTTCACTTCCGACTGTTCCGATGATTTTTCCAGCGCCTAATAGTTTAGCTAATTGAATAGCCGTTGTTCCAATTCCTCCGGCAGCTGCATGAATGAGGACTGATTCACCTTGTTGTAATCTTGCGACATTTGCAAGCAGGTTATAACTCGTAAAAGATACGATAGGACAAGCGGCTGCAGTTGTAAAGTCAATTTCATCAGGTAATACAAAGGTAAGGTTTTCATTTGCGACAACATATTCAGCATACGAACCAGTAAGAGGAAAGGCGATTACACGCTGTCCTACACGAATATTTTTCACATCTGAACCTACTTGTTCTACAATTCCTGCCGCATCTATACCCGGAATAAATGGGAGTTGTCCATTCCCTTTTTTGCCATAGCGCGATTTAATATCGGAAAAATTGACGCTTGTCGCGATAACGCGAATTAATACTTGCTTTTCATTAAAAGTCGGCATATCTATTTCTGTATACTTCATTGTTTCAGGTCCACCAAATGCAGTTACAATAATAGCCTTCATAATATATCCTCCTAAAATAGATTCTATATATGATTTTAAAGACCCATCACAAAATAGAAAATTATATAATTGTTATAAAAGGCTATAAGTAGACGTTATAAAGCGATTTATTCGTGTATATAAAAATTTATGTTAAAAAAATCGAACGAAATGTTTTTTACTTGCCAATATATAGTATAAGACAAAGGAGGGATGATAAATGGACGGAGAAACAGACTATCAGCGTCTTATTCAATTAACTCTATCAGGAAATCAAGAAGCATACAGTGAACTATATGATAAAACAATTCAAGATGTTTATAAGACAACCCATTTTTTGATAGAGGAAAAGACAGATGTAGATGATGTGGTTCAAGAGATATACATACAGTTATATCAATCACTTAGTAGATATGATACAGAAAAACCTTTTCGGCCATGGTTAATAGGGCTTGCGATAAGGCAAATTCACTCATATAGGAGAAAAAGGTGGATGCGCTTACGCATTGTCAAGAAAGCTGAGGAACAGAGACAGCCAATTGAATTTGATTTTTCTAGTAATGTTGTGAACAAGCTTTCGAATCAAAAGCTTATTGCGCTCATTCATAAATTACCTTACAAATTGAAACAAGTTATTATACTACGATATTTACATGATTATTCACAGGAAGAAGTAGCAAATATTTTACATATTCCAGTTGGAACGGTTAAATCACGAATTCATGCGGCATTAAAGAAATTACGTCAAAAAGAGCAAGTGGAAGAAATCTTTTTAGGAGAGGTAGGGGATATGAAATGAGTTTAGATTATCAAGTAAAAGAATCGCTTCAAGAAGAAGCAAAAGAGATTGTACCACCACCTGAGTTGAAAGAAAAAGTAATGATTCAAATAAAAATGAAGCGCGGAGGGAAAACAATGAAAAAGCGTCTTATTACAGGAGTACTTGCAGCGGCACTATTAATTCCAACGACTGGATTTGCATATCAATCTATTATGGCTGATGGAGTTTATGGATCGTTTGAGAATGTGAAAAAACATGTAGCAAATGCAACATTAGAAGGGTATATGCGATTAGATGCTAAGCTATCGCAAGCAAAAGGAGAAATGGGAGAAAAGGAATATAAAAAGTTTACAAAACTTTTAACCGCTATTACAGATGCGAAACTAAAATACGGAGATTCAAATGGTAATATCGATTATGATCAATTATCACCATCAAAAAAAGAAGAATTGGAGAAGGTATCAATGGAGATTCAACCATACTTTGATAAATTAAACGGGGAGAAGTCCAGTAAAGAAGTGTTAACTCTTGAAGAATTTAAACAATATATAGATGCACAGATGACATATGAAAAAATACAGGCGAAAATTAAATCTAGCGGAGATGTAACAGTAAAAGACGTACCCGAGGCGTATAAAGAGGAGTTTGTAAAAGCGGATCAGTTTATGAATTATGTAAATGAAAAAGTACAAAAGATTAATTAAGTCTATGAAAAAAGAACTCATGTTATAGAATGGGCTCTTTTGCAGTATTTGCTAAATGTAATACGCCGATCGAAATACCACCAAATTTGTATGTTTATGATTGAAAAGTACATTCGAAAAAGAGGATACATGCTTGGAATGTATCCTCTTTTGGCCCCTATTCATTTAGTTAGTAGTTGTTTCTGTTTTCTCTTGTTTTGTAAGATAATCAATAATCCCCATCGCACTGATCTCCATATCGAGTTTGATAACATCGTAAATAGAATGGGGTAATGGTACACCCTGTTTTGTAAGATGTGAGGATACATTTTCAAGCAATAAAGTATACAGTTCATGACTTGCTGTTTCAAAATCTTGATTTTTTTCAAAAACTTTCTTTCCTAAGTCAACAAAGATAGGTAGCCAGTATTCAAGTTGTTTATATACTTCAGAAACATGGGAGGATGCACCATAATGCCCAAAATAGATGGAGTCAACATTCATATTTCGAATGCGGTCTTTTGCTGCAATCATCGCATCAGGTTGAAACTGTGATGGAGATGTGGTCGGTAAATATAATTCAACACCAAGTTTAGCTAATTCTCGATAATAAATACCAATTGTATCGCCTGTGAAAATACCGTTTGTTAAAGAATCATGGATGCTAATATGGTGTTTTGCATGCCCTGGTGTATCATGAAATGTTAGTATCCGGTTGTCAGAGATTTGTAATGTTTCTCCATCTTGTACGACATGGACTTGGTTCTCTGGAACCGGCAGGATTGGATGAAAGAGTTGATCAAAGGTATCACCATATACTGCTTTTGCACCTTGAATAAGTTTTGTAGGATCAACCATATGACGAGCCCCGCGCGGATGGACAAATAAAGTAGCATTTGGACATCTTTCCATCATTAAGCCAGCAGCACCAGCATGGTCAAGGTGAACATGTGTCACAATAATATTTTTAATATCTGTTAAATTAATACGTAATTGTTGTAAACCATTTAATAGATAGGGAAGAGAAGGGGCAGCACACGTTTCAATTAAAGTAATGTTATCGCCTAATAAAACGTATGTACCTGTACGTTCGTCATGTTGCAAATCGTGATCGTCGATAAGGTATAACTGAGAAGATAATTGCTCTACTTTTTTCACACTTACCACTCCTTGTAGTCTAGTATTCTTTTATTATAAAAGAAAAAAGCAGAAAACGAAAAATCGTTTTCTGCTTTTATGTAATGTTGTTATTTATTTTGGTCTTTACTAATTGACATAATGAAGAATCCAACAATGCCTCCAACGATTGGAAGAGTGATCATTCCTGCTAAAGTAAAGTATTTACTTAAAAATAGTCCATTTACATCCATTACCCAACCAGCGACAAATAGTAACATCATATATAGTACGAAATAAAACTCGCGATTCGAAAGCATTTTACGTTGTGCAGTTCTCATTATCAACACCATCCTTTATCAATTTATAATGGAATTGAAAATGTCACAATTTAGAAGGTAAACTGTCACATTTTGTTCACAACTCAATTGTAAAACTTTCCAAGGAAAATGTCTAGTAGTTTGTGTCGATTTTTTGAACAAAAATAAAGCGTTGTCATTAGACGAGAAAACTAAATACATATATGATTAGAATAAATAAGAAATAATAGAGAGGAGCAGGTATATATGACAGTTTATGATTTTTCTGCAAAAACAATTACAGGAGAAGAAAAATCGCTGAGAGATTATGAAGGAAAAGTGCTTCTCATTGTAAATGTCGCAAGTAAATGTGGGTTTACACCGCAATACAAAGGGTTACAATCAGTATATGAAAAATATAAAGAACAAGGATTTGAAATCCTCGGCTTCCCATGTAACCAATTTGGAGGTCAAGAACCAGGGACAGAAGACGAGATTACAAGTTTTTGTGAATTAAACTATGGTGTATCCTTTCCGATGTTCGCTAAAGTGGATGTGAAAGGGAAAGAGGCTCACCCACTTTATACATATATGACGGAGCAGGCACCCGGGATATTTGGAATGAAGGCAGTAAAGTGGAACTTTACGAAGTTTTTAGTAGGACGTGACGGCAAAGTGATTGATCGTTTTGCACCGAAAACGAAGCCGGAAGATTTAGAGAAAGAGATTGAAAAAATACTTTCATAAAGTGAATAGGAAATAAACTACATAAGTAACGGTAGTTTATTTCCTATTGTTTATGAGTGCTATTAACGAGGGCGGACGGAAATGAAACATACGTCATCTAAATTAATTGCTACAATTTTATTTGTATTTTTTATTTTTATTTTGATTTTAGCTGGGGGTCTTAAATCATTATCAACATCTTCTTCTTGAACAGAAATTAATGTACCTTGAATAGGCTTTTCCTCATCTTGCAGCCGAATCGTAATTTTATTTCCAATAAAACCTTGTAAGTAAAGTGCTAAAGAAATACCGAAGAAAGTGTTAATTAAAATAGGATTAGCTGCTACTGTCTTTCCAAAATGTAGTATTAAATCTAGTTGCAGTAGTGGAGTAACGTTAAATGGAAAAGGCTGAGGAGAAGGTTTTTGATTATGATTTCGCATTAATAAACAAAGCTGTAAATATGGGATGAGTAATCGTCCTTCTTTTTCGTTAGTTAACTCAATAAAATCTTTTCCTGCATTTGTTAAAGTTCCAAACAATTTTTCTTTTGTAGTGTCACATGCAACAATTGCTTGTACTTCTAAATTGCGAAGTGTTAAGAGAAACAGCTGTAAAGCTCTTGTGATTTCTGTATTTCTTGGATTTGAAATAACATGAAGTAAGTTATTGGCTTCCTCAATGCACGCTTGTAATTGATCTAATTTATCTTGTGGAAGTGAACTGTTAGGAGAAGGGAAGCTTGGTGTAGTATTAGAAAAGCAAGTGGATAATGGATGGCAAGGGGAGACATCAAAATGAGCGGGAAACCCAACTTGGCCTCGGTTGTCCGTTTTCATTGTTTGTAGAATGCTCCTTTCATATCAAAAAATATAGCTAGTATAATAGATGCAATTTCTATGCATTATGTGTCATTATTCACCCCATTGCAATTGAAAAAGGCTACCACCTACTCTTTGTAAGAAGGGTAGGTGGTAGCCCTTTGGGGTTACTTTCCTGGTATTTGTTGAATGTTTGGAATCTCAAACTTACCATCTTCAATAAAGAATACTTCAATATCATCAATGTGTACACGTACGGTCATATTGTCAAATTCATTAATATGAGTTGTTTCTACTTTAATGAAAGCATAATCACCTTGCACATCAACAATGGTACCGATAATCATAAATGGAAATTGTGCAATGAGAATGAATACGCGGCGACCGATATGACTTTCAAATTCTTGTGCAACGTTAGCACGGCGTAATTCATTAATTAAAGGATTGTTAATTGAACTTTTACACACCGGAGGAAGCGGTTTTTGATCTTGATCTGTCATGTTTATACCACCTTTATCATTATTATGGAATTGGAAAACGTGTTTCCGGATCAAATGGTAAGAAGAAGGCAATCATCTCAATTGCAAAATTAAGAGGTGTAGGAAATTGGAAAAATGGTGCATTGCTCATTTTAATTGTGACAGGATAGAGTGTAATGAAGCCATCTGTTACTTTTATAATTCTTCCAGTAAAAATAGGGCGAAATGTTTGCCCTAATAGATTTAACTGATCAGAGCGAGTAGTCAATAAAATATTCTTCCCTAATAGATCGCCAAATACTTGGTTTTCAGGTAATGTTGCATTGTTTTCTAAAGGGATTTTTTTCTTTTGTGAATTTTCCAATTCAGTCGCTCGTTTTTCGTGCTGATATTTTAAATTGTTTTTTTGCATACGTATGGCGTGAGATCTCGTGGTATGTACCAGGAGAACAGACGCATATGCCCCCTTTCATTGTGAAGTTTAACTACCAATCTATTATTATGCGAATCATTTTCCTTTTATTTCTTTAAAAGGAAAATGATTACTATTTTTTGTGTGTCTTTTTATTTCTCTCCTTCATACGCTAAAGAGAATAATTGAAAGGAGATGTTGTCTTTTGTGGATTAATAAACAAAAAACAGCGGTATCACGTCCATATTTTAATGTTCCAAGTGTGGTACAAAAGCAGAACAGTCTGGAGTATAAAGAACAAAAAACAAAATTTCCAATTGTTAAGGAGGCACAAGTTAAAAAAACGATAGGTAATAGAGATCCTGTATGTGAAGAATTGACCCCATTGAATTTTAATGGTTTAAAGGATAGATTGAATTTCCGCCTTTTAAAAAATATTGGAAATGTAATAGAAGTGACAATACGATGTGATGGGAATGAGGAAGAAATCATTGTTGGGACGATTCAAGAAGTAGGTACGGATTTTATCGGCGTACTACAGGAGCAAAAAGTGATAGTGACAATATTATGGGAAAATATTAGAGAGATTCGTTTTAAAGATGGAGAAGTGATAGTGATTGAGCAACCTGATGCAGAAGAAGTGATTTAACTTGTGCTTTAAGCAGGAAATATGAAGGCTATCCCAATAAAATAGGGATAGCCTATTTTTTAAGAGTTACATAAAGGTGGTAGTTTGCTATTTTCTTTTTTTAGTACACGAAGGATGCCCCACATTCCGAGTTCAATATCCCAGCGAATATTGCCAGAGCGGTACATATAATCTCCTGGTATTCCATATAGCCCCCCAGCTCCATGTGCAATGACTAAATTTGCTCTGGAACCAACACTGTTTTCTCCTTGGACAGCGGTAAAGGTTGAGTTTAAATTATTCTCGTTTCGAAGCCATGAATGACCATGTATTGTCAAAGTATGCGCTCGCGGTTTATCAGCAGGGCAAGTAAAACGAAAGATAATTGGATCATCTACATGTGCAAAAAATATTGGTGTTGCAGGATCTCCATGTATTTTCGAATTAAATACTTTTGAGACATTAGGATTTCTTTTTAAACGATGGATAATACGCTCAGAGCGATAGTTAAAACCACGAGATCCTTGATCTTCGGCGTCTTCCAGTTTTTCTTCCGGTATTATAAAGATTGGCTCGGGATCGATAATAAGATTTCCGTTTTTATCTACAAGGCGAACACCGTCATGCATTAATAAAGCAAATTCACGAAATTCTGGGAAAAGAGCATGTGAAATAATTGCTTGATTGCCAATTCGTATTGGAGTACGTGTTATAGGATCTAGATGAGCAGCCCCGGTTTGTTCTGTAATTAGCATACCAAAAGCTCCGTGGTGCCGGTGACTACGTAAATCAGCCATATCCCATAGATTACAAGCGCCAACATTACGATCAATAAACCAACGATACGTAATACTTTCCCCTGGTGCTACGGTTTGATCGGGATTAAATCCAACTGTAGCACCGTCTGAGCCAAGGATGTCATATGCGACCATTTGCGCATGAAGGGAAATTCGTCTTGATGGTGTGAAAATAACATCTTCATCAGGCACTTCTGGATAACCATGAAATTCTCCTTCATTATGAAATGGCTCTGTTAATTGGTTGTGAAGTGTAATTTCTACACACTCACCAGTATTTGCACGTATTATAAATGGTTCAGGATTTATTTTCCCGTTTCTAATATTCTCAACATCGTTTTTTAAAGCAAAAATAATGCCAAATGGATCGTGATCACCAGCTTTGTTATATTTAATCTTCGATTGAAATGCAACGACTTCAAATCTTCGAACTGGTGCACCTGGGGGACAAGGATCACCAGGCTCTGTTGCTGGTGGAGGGTGTTCCCCAGTAGGTTTTGACAATGGTTTTGTTCTTTTTGGTGGTTGCGGTCGGTCTGGTAGAGGGAATAGATCAGGAACCCGCTCTTTAAATGTCCGGAAAATCCCCCAAGCTCCGAGCCAAATATCATCAATTCCACCGTAATAGTACAGCATATCAGAGTCGCCATCGCCTTCAACCGCAAATTCAGCGGTAAAAGCTTCTGAAATTCCAAGGATTTGTTGCTGAGTAAACTCTGATTCTAAATCCGGACGATTTCTACGCCAACGTTGTCTGTGCAAGTTAAAACTATGAGATTCCTCATGGGCGCCTTGAAATAATCGAATGCGTACCGGATCACCATTATAAGTTTGTAATAATGGTGTCACAGGATCTCCGTGAACGAAAGAGCTAAAAACAAAAGCTGGGTCAGTTTTAGGATTTCTTAATCGTGCTGATAGCGGTTCATTTCGGTAATTAATTGCCATAACGCCAGGGTCACCCTCGGAACCTGAAAATCTAGGTGGATTAAGTGGTTGATCCTTACGATCAAATAAAAGCGAAAAGTCATGAACAAACAAGGCAAATTCACGAAAATCAGGTATGAGCGGATTTGTAATAATAGCTTGTGTACCAGATGCTAAGGTGTCTCCTGAACGAGGATCGAGAAATTTTGATCCTTTGGGTTCGATACATATTCCTGCAAATACCCCATGTTGTTGGTGTGAATTTGCAAATAAATGATCATGAAAGAAGACTGCTTTCAATTCAACATCTGCAAACCATTGCATTTGAATTGTTTCGCCTCGCAAAGCGCTGCTATCATAATTCCAGCCAACATTAGCACCATCGGCAACAAGAGGATCGAATTTGACGAAGTGTACATGAGTAGCTGATTCATATGTTCGTTCTACAAGCTGAAATGCATTTCCACCTAATGTTTCTGGAAACTTATTTGTATAGTTAATACGAATACATTCGCCAGCATTCGCACGTATGACAAAGGGTTCTGGTTTTTTACGACCAGATAACACATCTTTTTCATCTTCTTCTAATACAAATATACGACCTTCTGGATCATTCCAGCCTTCTTCGTTATATATAATAGGTACTTGAATACCAACAACATTAAAAACACGTTCTACTCTTGAACCTTTTGGACAAGGATTCACAAATACGGCACCCGGACGAGCGTTTGGATCAAATTGATTAATTTCAAGCTCTGTTGACTCGCGGCCGCCTACAATTCCAAGTGGTGGACGGGGGGCTTTACAACCAAACACACCAGGAATAAAGTTTGGAAATCCGGGTTTTTCGCGTGTAGGCGCAGGTGGAATTGGTCGATCAGGAAGCGGCTGTAATGCTGCAATTGGTACACCATTCGGATAAAACTGGCTACCGTCCTGTAGTGTATTGAAAATACGATTCATTCCCCACATTCCCTCACCAAAATGAGGATAAAGATGACAATGAATAATAACATCGCCAAATGCGCCTTGTAAGCTGCCTGCACCGTATAACGGGGAAACAGTCAACGCATTTTGTGGGCTGATAGATAATGAATCAACCTGCAAGGAATTAACATTATTACGTTCAAACAACCACTGATGAACATGATAATGAAATACATGTGTTTCTTTTACCCCCCCATGAATAACACGGATTTTAAGGGGATCACCTACATAAGTACGTAAAATAGGAGTGGGTGGATCACCAAATACCCAAGCATCATGGTGAACTTCTTCACCCTCACAATCAGGACAAACTATACCTTCTTGGATGAGACGAACGCGATTTCGCATCGGTTCGGATCGATAATTAATGGAGTGTGTTGCGCTATTTTGTAATGTATGAGGGTCAATTGGTTTTGCTCCTGTTAAATCTTTCACCTCCATTTCATCATGAAAAAACCATGCGAATTCTCGAAAGGAAGGTAAAAGTGGGTTATGAATATCAGCGTAAACTCCGCTGTTAATAGGCAAGCCTGTTATAGGATCTGTCCATGTAGATCCTTTTGGTTGTGCGATTAGTGCTCCAAATAAACCATGTACATTACTTCCTTCCTCACTGGAAAGTGTGTTGCCTAAATCAGAGAAAAGGTGAATCTCTTCACGGGTGATTTCCCAAGTGTAAATCCTTTTTTCGCCGGATGGAACAGTCGTGTTTTTGTTATTTCCAACAAATGCTCCATCTGAGGTCTGCACATCGTACTCTGCTAACTGAATATGCATGGAAGTGCTAAAAGACAATTGATTTTCGAAAGTGACTTTTACTGTATCACCTACATTGGCACGAATAACGAGTGGCTGTACGAGATCTACAGTTGAAAAAGGATTTTCCTCTACAAGCTTTTTTACTTTGCGGACATTTTCTTTTAAAACATACATCTTGCCTTCTGGATCGTGATCGCCAAAGTTGTTAACAACAATTCGAATCGGAATGGCAACCACATGGTACTCCCTCAGCATTATATCAAGCCTCCTTCTAAATTAGAAAGAATCGCACTCTATCTCAAATATAAAAAACAAATACGAAAATATTCATATTTTATTTATTTTTTTACAAAAAAAGGTAATTAAAACCCCGTATCCATTCATGAAATATAATATTACATAATAGAATGCTTACCTGAAAACAAAGTAAAAGTATATTGTGTTTTCTTTGTTTGATGAACATGTATAGATGTATCAAGAAAAGGAGAATGGTTAGTAATTGAATAACGAGGAATGCTGCTCCAGATGTATATAAATTCATATAAATAAAATAGGTAAACATATTATAGGTGAATAAGAGACATATCAAAATACAAGCATACAGATGAAATCTAGAGAGAAGCGGCTGTAAGAGTTGTTTTTGAAAAGCAGCCATAAATAAATAACTTCCTCCTAAAATAGTAACAATATATAAATAAATGTTTTCCAAAATGATTGTGAAAGGAGAAGGGAATATAGTTAGAGAATACGCTGTCAAACTTTTTACAAAAAGAAGGGAGATTACCCATAAAATACAGACTAAGCTTGAGCGAAATAGACAGAAAAAGCTAACAAAAGCTAGCAAAACTAAAAAAATCCAGGACCCTCCATATATAATATCAATTGGTATTGTGAATATTTCCCCATCTAGATCAAAATCAATTGTACTAATGGATTGGACTATGAGTAAAAGTAATGTCGTTAGCAAGAAAAATAATTGAAAGATAAAAAGATTAGCTTGATAAAGTTTAAAATTTGTAGATTCAGCTGGTTTAAACAGTAATCCCCATATAATCCAGCCGATTAATATAATGATGCCAAAATAATGAAACACACTAGTAGAATAAAGAAGTGTTATCCAAGTATGTTCTGAAATAGTTGCGAAAATATTTCCGCAAAATTGCGAATCATACTTGAGCTGGAAGAGAGAACGAAATGAAAAGATGGATTGACTAGCTGTCTCTTTTGAATATACGTCAATTGTAAATATGTAAGAATCACGAACGATTTCTCCGGTATTCATTGGTATATAATAAATGACTGTATATACACCGTTTTCTAATAAAGGCAGACGTAAAGATAAAGTCGTTTCGTTATTAGAAAATTCAAGTGGATTGTTAACCATGTTTGTTCCTTTTTCATCAAAAATTTGAACGGTAGCTTTTTCTTTATTAATGTGAGTTGGAAAAGTCATTGAAAGTTCTGATGGAGAACTTGAAAGTTTCTGGTTTGGCATTGGACTTGTTTGTATGATATTCGTTTCTGCAAAAACATGTTTTGTTTGAAAAAAAAGACAGATAACACTTAATAAGATAAGCATATGTTTCCATCTAAGAAGTTTGCACATAACTGAATCGCTCCTCCACTAAACCTTGATTAATTCCGAACGGAAAAGCGTAGTAAGATGAAAGATAAAAATACAACTATTGTTGTGCAAATTATTAAGAAAGCAGGTTGCGTCGAATGTAAACCGAGCATCGGCCCCATAAGTCCGGACATAATACCACTTGCGACACCAGTTAGTAGTGTTTGATAATCAACTAACGCTCCAAACACAACGCCGACAACAACAGCAATTATTGTCGTTACAATTGTAATAACCGCTTCATCTAAGGGGAACTGTGATCCGAGAACGGTACCAACAGCTAAGCCAATGGCTGTACTGGATAGCATTGCGATATTCATACCTAAGTGATAGCCTATGAGATGCCGAGATTTGTACAAATGGTAGTATGAAATAGCTGCAATAAAAAAGTAGCTAAATAAAATAATTCCACTTAAAAAATTCATTTGTGTTTTCACCCCCATAATAAACTATGAGTTACCATCATAAAATATTTATGATGAATGAAGAAAAAAGGAGGTTTGTATGGGGGAGAAGGGTATAACAAAGGCTCGGGCTGAGGATCCGCTTGTTTTAGACTATAAGGAAAAAAGGGGAGAAGGATATACATCTCCAGCTAGCGCTTTGCCGACATACGAATTAAAAATGCTTCAAGAATATATGCATGGGGCTAATTTAAAAGTACTAGGTGAATGCTTACCAGAGCGAAAACAAGTAATGATGCTAATGAAATTTTTTAAGCATAAACGTTATCAGCGTGTGGAAATTTTTTCGAATCGAGGCGGGGGCACTGTACATACATTAGCGAAAGTAAATGAAATCGGTAGAGATTTTGTTGTGCTTACAACATTAACGGAACGCATTTTTATCCCGTACGTAGCGATTCAAAGTGCGAATATTCCTTATGCGCTTCCTAATATTTCTACATCGCATCAGCATTTAATATATGATGAAACCCTCCGAAAGAAATTGATGCTACAGTTTGGGAAAACCGTAGCAGAACAAGTGAATTTGAAACAGCAGTTTTTTGAAGAAGCATTTATGAATCATTTGCAATTATGGGAAGGTATGTATATAAAACTATACGACCAAAAAGAAATGTATACAGGACGAATTACGAAAGTGACGAACAAATATATTTACCTAAAAAAACGTAGTAAAACAGAAGCAATATTAATAAAAGATATTACCTTTATTAATATCATGCGTGTTTTTACTATGTGTGCAGGTTTTATAAAAGGGGTAAAGAAAAGAATTCATCAATTGCGTAAAAAATAGATCACTCTAAAGTAAAAAAAGTATATTCACCTGAAAAAGTGGCTGACGGCCACTTTTTTATTTATTTGATTTTCAATGGTATAAACCCACCCATACTAGAGAATTGTTATCTATGAATCAGTAAGTCGACTTAGTAATTTTTATCCCATGAGATGAATTGATGACAAGTCGATTCTACTCTTGTTTCGTTAGAAGTTATTTCATTAAAATAACAAGATGATGTTGAATGTGAAATTCAAATTTTGTTGATCGTATCCCGTCACCATCAAATTAAGATATATTTGTACCCCCTATAATGGAAAAAAATTTTTCTTTTCTATTTAAGATATGCTCCTACATTAGGGGGATAAAAGGAAAAAATATTCATTTCACTATAAATTGGAATAACATTTAGCTAAATGGGTTAATCATAAAAAAAGAATTCCATATTTCTTCGGACAGAATGTTTTAAAAAGGAGGATATTCATTTTGAGTACAGTAGAAAATACACTATCTATTTTTGCTTTAGGCGGCGTAAATGAAATAGGCAAAAATATGTATGCAATACAATATTCAAACGACATTGTGATAATTGATTGCGGTTCTAAGTTTCCGGATGAAAGTTTATTAGGGATTGATTTGATTATACCTGACATTACATACTTGCAAGAAAATAAGAATAAAATTCGAGGTTTAGTTGTTACACATGGACATGAAGATCATATTGGAGGTATCCCGTATTTATTAAAACAATTAAATGTACCAATTTATGCAACAAAATTAACGCTAGGGCTAATTGAAATTAAATTAAAAGAACACGGACTTCAAAATCTAACACAGTTATCTGTTATTGACTCTGAATCGTTAATTGAGTTCGGACAGATAAGTCTAACTTTTTTCAAAACGAATCATAGTATTCCTGATTGCCTTGGTATTGCTTTTCATACACCAGAAGGAACAGTCGTACATACAGGTGACTTCAAATTTGATTTGACTCCTGTAAATAATCAATATCCGGATATTCATAAAATGGCTAAAATTGGGAGTGATGGTGTTTTAGCTCTACTCTCTGAAAGTACGAATGCAGAACGTCCTGGATTTACTCCATCAGAACGATCTGTAGGCGAGCGTATTGAAGAAGCGTTCATCAAAGCTCGCAGAAAAGTTCTTATCTCTACCTTTGCTTCTAACGTGAATCGTGTACAACAAGTGGTAAATGCAGCTTTAAAAACGAATAGAAAGCTTGCTTTGCTTGGAAGGAGCATGGTAAATGTAGTGTCTGTTGCACTGGAGCAAGGTTATTTGAATATTCCTGAAGGCATGTTAATTGAGGCAGATGAAATCAACCGAATGGATCCAGAAAGAGTAGCTATTCTTTGCACTGGGAGTCAAGGTGAACCACTGGCTGCTTTATCTCGTTTAGCAAGTGGAAACTATCGGCAGGTAGACATTTTGCCTGACGATACAGTCATTATAGCTGCAACTCCTATCCCAGGAAATGAACGCAATGTTTCACGTATTATAGATAATTTATTCCTATTGGGAGCTAATGTTATTTATGGGACGGGAAGTTCAACAGGAATGCATGTTTCTGGACATGCCTATCAAGAGGAATTAAAATTAATGCTTACTTTAATGAAACCTAAATATTTCATTCCTATTCATGGCGAATTTAGAATGTTACATCATCATAGTCTATTAGCAGAGTCCGTTGGTGTGAAGAAAGAGAATATTTATGTTATTAGTAATGGTGATGTTGTCGATATAAAGAATCAAATTGCTTATCAAACGAGACGAATACCTGCCGGGAATATATATGTAGATGGATTAGGTATTGGTGATGTTGGAAAGGCTCTTTTACGTGACCGCAAACAACTTTCTGAGGATGGTATGCTTGTTATAGTTATTACTCTTAGTAAAACAGAAGGGAAAATTATTTCTGGTCCGGACACGATTTCTCGTGGATTTATATATGTTCGCGATTCGGAAGATTTCTTGAAGAAAATGAATCAACTAGTTGTAACAACTATTAACAAATTACAACAAGAAAATATTAGCCAATGGAATGTTCTTAAAAGAGACATAAGAGAAACGCTAGGCAAGTTTATATACGAACATACAAAAAGAAAACCAATGATTCTTCCTATAATAATTGAAGTTTAAAAAATTAATCTAAAGAAAAGCTAAAAGAATTATAAATGTTTAATTTAAATTCAACATAAATTCGAGAGTTTTTACAGCAGCTAAGTTGAATTGTTGTTACCATATATATAAGGGTGTTACATATTATCCATGATTAATATGTGACACCCTTTATTTTTTATGACTTTTTACGATTTAGGTCTTGATAAATTTGGAGAGCTTTTTTTCATGTATATTATCTCTCACATGCAACACCGTCGCCATCACGATCTAGCTTGCGACTATATCCCGGTTGTCCACTATATAGAGGAGCTTTACCTGCATTTTTGACTTCTGTGCAGTTTTTATATTGTACATTACTGTTATTTTCAGCAGCAGGTTGTGTTTGCGAAGCGGTATGTTGCTCTTGTTGTTTACGAGCTTGTTCCTCAGCTTGATGTTTTTGTTGTTCTTGTTGCTTTTGCGCCTGTTCTTCAGCTTGACGTTTTTGCTCTTCTTGTTGCTTACGAGCTTGTTCCTCAGCTTGACGTTTTTGCTCTTCTTGTTGCTTTTGAGCTTGTTCCTCAGCTTGACGTTTTTGCTCTTCCTGTTGCTTTTGAGCTTGCTCTTCAGCTTGACGTTTTTGCTCTTCCTGTTGTTTTTGCGCCTGTTCTTCAGCTTGACGTTTTTGTTCTTCTTGTTGCTTTTGAGCTTTTTCTTCGGCCTCTTTCTTTTCAGCTTCTTTTTTATCTTCGTTTTCAGCTGCAATTTTCTTATCTTTTGCTACTGCTTTTTCAGTAGAAGGAGTTGCAATACTTGATAGTGCTCCAAAAGCTACAAATAAAACAGCTGTAATCAAAAATTGTTTCTTCGCCATACCAGTTTTCTTAATAATAGATAAGATTGCTAGAATGAGGAAGCAAAAAAATAGAATTAAACATAAATTAGCGAAAAAGCCAATAATCGGATGATTCGTTTCTGTGGTGCTTGTTGCTGTTATTAAGAATGAAATAATAAAACAAATAACCGCAGGTCTACCATATCTCATTGCTTTGCCATTTTTCTTAAAGAATGAAATGATACATAAGATGAGTAAAATAAGAGCTATTAAAAATAAAAATGTGCCAATATTACTCCAAAATGCCATGTTGATACCCCCATTTGTAAGATTTTCTTTATTGATTATATAGGAACATACTAGAAATTACATGATTTCTAGCTGAAATAAGAAAATTCTATTTCTTTTTGATGAGTATAAAAATTCTTATTACATTTTTACAATTCATAGATTATAATTGACTCCTCTGAAAAAAGGGCTCTAATAGACTTGCAATTATTAGTAATTTTTGTTTTAGAAGAGAACGGTGTTTTCTTTTTAGTAACAAAAGTAGATGATGTTATCACATTAAAAATGCCAATCACAGCAAACTTAGTAGCTTTATTTTTAGCAGTAGGAGTTCTAAGATGCGAGTCGTGTAATGTAGGATAGTAGATAGGCGGGGAAACTCTTCGTTTATCGAATGGGATAATATAATATTATTATGTAAATAAAAAGGTAATTAAAATATCTCTAATAGAGAAAGTTTACTATCCAAGGAGGGGAATATATGATTCGTCAAGCAAAACAAGAAGAAATTAAAATGATAAGAAAGTGGTTACAAGAAACAGCAATTTCTTTTAAGAAAAAAGGTATTCAACAGTGGAGACAATTTTTACGATATGAAAATACTGAAATAGTAGAGTCTGATTTTGAAAGAGGTTATTTATTTGTTTTTGAAAACAATCAAAATCAAGTAATCGCATCCATTTCGCTATGTGATAAGGAGAAGTGGGATGAGAGCTTATGGAACGATGAAGTAGATGCGTATTATATACATAGAATTGTTGTTTCGAAAGAAGGTAAGGGATTAAACGTCGGTAGTCAGCTCGTACAATGGGCAAAGAATAGAGCGAGAAAGTCCGGAAAGAAATTACGATTAGATTGCATTGCTAGTAATGATTTTTTACAAGAGTTTTATCAAAAGCAAGGGTTATCATTTAGAAGTTTTGTGAATAGCTTTGCCGTGTATGAGTGGGAGAAGAGCAAGGAAAAATAGAATTCATTAACATTACACACTGGGTATTAGAATAAAATAGTGGTTGAAATCAGGAAGAGGTGCTCATTGGGAGCTATTTTATTTAAATAAAATAGACATTAGGATTTTCTTAGAAAAGGATTTGAGAGGAGCGGTTACCTTTCTTATCAAAAGATGAACGGGATTCAACATAAAAGAGATAAAGAGTGTAATTTCTCAAGGGGTGTATTGAGCTACATTAGTGTGAATCAATATGTAAATAATTATAGGGATGAATATGGTTATAGCATGGTATTAAGGTGTTCAAGATTCAGGTGTAAATAGGGTAGAATTTGCATCTGAATCTTGAAATATATATTTGTCTCTAAAAGTTTAAATAGCTTTAGCCATTAATTGTGATTGAGGTATATATAGTAATTGAGCTGTTAAAGAAGCTGTTATATTTGTAAAAGGATATGTTCCTTTATACGGAAAATTACTATATACTATTTCGTTAATTTCCATAGGTATATAATGTTTTTTGAGTATTTGTTGAGAAATTCTATTTGTACAAGCACCAATTAAATCAAAATCTCTCTTAGCTATTTCTTGAATTGCATGTGAGATAAGAGCAGTGACTACTCCGTTTCCCATCCAATCTGGATGACAAGCTCCCATATCTAGGTAGACCAATTTTTCTTTATCTAGACGGGAGAATTCTATTGAATCTGTTTCTAACGCATCTAGTAGATGAAAAATTGGATCCATTTGAGGACAGATTTGGGTTGCTGTTTCTTTATCGATTAGTGGCTGAGTTACTTTCCTTGCTAAAAGAACGCCTATTATTTGAGAGTTTTTCATTGCTACAAATGACATAGATTGAGAAACAGCTTGATTTACCATCTCTTCACACATTTTTTGAAAAGGTGTAAGAGGGATTTGCAACCCACTCACAAGGGGTTCACTTTTTACAAAAGAATGTGCAATTAAGCTAGCTGCCTCTTTAATATGGGGTGTTTCTAGTGTTTCTATATTCATATGTTTTTCCTCTTTTCATAATATATATATCCATTTTGATTTTCCAACATATAAGTCACGGCTATGAAGAACAAAAGGTGATCTACACTCGTTTTCTCTCTTGTTTTCACTTGGCATGGGGCAGGAAAAGGATCTGACCGCTTCTATGCATGGTCGGATTCTCTCTCCCACCACCTAAAAAGAAAGGTTTTATGTCAATTTTTCAATTTGTACTTATATAGATAAGAAATGAGCTGAAATTAACAATCTATGTAAAGCTATTAATAACATTTCTTAAATAAAATAAAGTGAAATTTAAATATTATAACGATAACGAATGCAGTTATTAAGCATATGAATGAATCTGATTTGTAGCAATAAAAACATGTTTTTTAAGAAATGTGACAACCTCATCTAAACATTCAACAGTTGTATATGGCGAGATAGCAAAGAATTTAATAGTGGAAATTGGTTTTCTATCATTTCCGTTTATCACATTCACTAAACAAGAACGAGTTGTATCTCCTAAAAATATTTGATCTCGATTTTTTCCTAGATGATTAAATATTTCCATATTCAATCGATTTGTATCTTCGATTTCTTCTTGTGTTGCTAAACCTGTACGTTCTTTTCTCCAATTCTCTTGGCCATCTCCATTCATATAGAAACGAAATGTTGTAATTGGACCATACGTAAAATCATTTGTCACTGCTACTTGAGGGAGAGCAGTGTTCAATTTCTCTCTAAATAGCAGATTTACACGTATATAATTTGCTAATAATTTTTGATAACCTTCGATTCCAAATGCTAATAAATTTATATACATTGGAATGGCACTACCAGCTCGTGAGCATTCTAATGTATAGCCTGTATGGTAACTACCATACGATCTGTTACCAAGATAAGGTGTGTCATTTTGTTCGACGTCCATGATTTGCAAATCGGTATGATTTTTAACAATCCAAATACTTGAAGCATAAGGTGTTTGTCCTAATTTATGAAAATCAAAGCATACACTATCTGCAAGATACATGTACTGCATTTTTTCTTGAGTTTGTTGTAATGCATCTTTCACAGTTGGCTCAAATAAGAGTGGATTTTGTTCAAAGTCATAATTATTAAAGAAACTATAGAATCCCCCCATAGCAGAATCAGCGTGAATATAAATAGGTTCTAAATTATATTTATCTTGTATTAGTTCGGCAATTTCTTTGATTTTCTTTATACTATCAATTGCAAATGTATCTGTTGTGCCCATAGTAGCTAGAATATAAAGGGGGATACCTCCATTTTCAATAACTTCTATCATTTTATTTTCTAAATCTTCTATATCCATAGAATTCGTATAAGGATCAGTTGTTACTTTAATTAGGTGATTTGTGCCAATGCCCGCTGCCTCAGCAGATTTTAGTAAACTATAATGTGCATTTTCAGAGGCAAAACAATATACATTTTGTGGAACACCTTGTTCCTTTGCCAGTGGAAATTGTTTAGAAATAGCTAAGCGTAAGCTCGAAAACACACAGCCTTGTCCACCCCATGTTGTATAACCACCGCTATTATGCGGATTATAGCCAATCAGTTTCGAAAGCATAGATACAACTTTTACTTCCGCTTCTGCTGCTGCTGGACCATATACATCCCAAACACCATTACCATTCAAAAGTGTCATGGTAATCGTACCTAATAATGATGGAATACTTGGGAGCGGTACAGCATTAGACAAATAATATTTATTTGGATAGGGGTGACCATTCATAAATTGGTTTAGTTCCTCTATAACATCAGACATCGTAATTCCTGTTTTCGGTATATGACTTTTGTGAATTAAGTCATTGTAGTGCCCATTTGATTTTTCCTCAATGTTCCCTAAAGTTGCTTTGTTTTCATTCTTTAAATTTCCAAGATTTTCAATTATTTTTTGTATAGATTCTAAAAATAGTTTTTGTTTTTTCTCATTTCCATCAGCACTTGGAAATAAATTTAAAATATCTTGCATGTGGTCACGTCTCCTTGTAAATATATAGATTTTGTTTAGAGTAGTTAAATATACGAATTAAGCAATTTTTTGTTTATCCTTTTAAATATTTGTGATTAAGGAGTTGTTTAGAAAAAAATGCAATTCACTAGAAAATTATATTAATCATGGAATTTAAAGTAAAGGAATAATTTTGTATGTAATTCGAAAAAACTCATTTATGAAATGAGATAGTAGAGTTAATAAATGTTTTTTGAATTAATTACATATCAAGCAAGGCTAGTACCGGGGATACATAGAGCTTTAGAACATACAGAGTTAAAATGGGTTAACGTTAATAATTTAACGGAGCTGAAGTGGGCACCAGCAGATGTACCAACTGTAGAAAAGCTCGTATAAGGGTATTGTTACATATAGGGAAATGAAAAGTACCACCCCTCTTATTCTATAAGGGGGTGGCACTTTTCTATTTTACAAAACAAACCATCTTAAAACTGCTCATTCGCTATTGATTATTCTGAAGCGCTAAAATATAAAGAGCTAATTGAATAAGAAATAAAACTAAAAGAAGATTTATTTAAAAATTTGTAAAAGAAGGTTTATTTATCAGGGGAAATTATGAAACAAAAGTAGTAATGTGAAAGGGATAGATACCATATCATATGCATCCATTGTTTACATATACACATTATAGAAAGGAAAGCTTAGTGAGCTTTCCTTTCTAATGTAACTGATTTTACTTCTTAGATTTCACATAACTAGCGGCTCGAGCATCAGCCTCCGAACAGAACCATACGATATTATCCTTTGTAGGATCATAATATTGACCACCAGGAACATGGTATTTCTTTGAATTGGCATTTCCTTTAATTTGGCCCTTACAAGTAGCGTTGGATTCTTTGTCATCACTAGGATTATTCTGGAAAGATTGGCCATTAGAACCTCCACGATTACCGCTAGATGAGGAAACTGCAATTTACTTTTTGTTCGTTGTTCTACATACGTCTGAAATTGGTAAATCTACGCCATGTAAATCCTTCTTTTTAACATTGGCGTTATTTGAATTATGTACCTCTTGAGATGCTTCTTGCATTTCTTCTTGGGCCTTACTAGGAGTATTCAGTGCATCGGATGGTACGTGATCGAGTTGTTGATTTAATAGATTTTTTGTATCCATATTATTAGCTCCTTTTTGAATTTAAATATAAAACAAAGTATTTATAAAAAGTTACTTAGATATTTTGTATCTTTAAATGGAACCATATACATAAATTATATTGAGAAATTAACTGATTATAAAAATTAATTGTGATGACAAACTTAAAAGAAATAAAAATTATTAGTTCCTTAATAAAATCGTCATTTGGTAGAAAAGAGGTGTTGAAAATGTCTGTAAATGTACATCTGCAAAAAGTAAAAGAAGTGTTTATTAATAACGGTGAATACGATTTCGATAACGAACAAGATGCAGAACGCTACGCAAAAAAATTACTTTGGAGAATTGAATCTTTGTATCAAGAAGAGGATTTTTACAGAGATTACGAAGATTTGTCTGATTTTATTATTAGTCATTATGCTGGTAGTGAAGTGTATTAGTTGTACGAAAATGGCGATTATTTATTAAAAAATCCTTATTTAGTCGAGAGGTAACGAATGAGATAATTCGTTTTGCTTAACACTTTCAAAAATGAATCCCCATAACATATTTTGTAGTAATTTATTATGAAAGTGAGTTGGCCAATAATGTTTTATCCTTATTTTAATAAACAAATGAGAATTCCTGCTGCGTATGGTGCAGGTATAACGTATAGTGGAGCACAAAGTACAATTCAAGCTGTTCAACAAGCGTTACAGGTACAGCAACAAATGCAGCAAAGTATACAACCTTACTATCCAGTGCAATATGATTACCCAATGTACACTACACAGCATGGAATAACTTTTTCAACGATTCCGTATGGAACGGAATATAACTTATAGCAAACTATAACAAAAAAATCATAGTTATTTGATGGGAACTGATTCATAAGTAATGTAACAAAAACGCTATTTGAGTAGAAAGAGATTTAGGAATTACACGGTAAAAAGTTTCATGAATTATCCACTTTAATTCAATATTCATAGTATGGAAGATGGAAGACAAAAATATTTACAGAGGTGAATAAAGAATGCTTCGCAATTATTTTTACAATGAAACGCAAATGCGTCCTTTACCTGCACAAAGTACAATTCAAGCTGTTCATCAGGCTATACAAGCACAGCAACAAGCATTACAAGCACAACAAATGCAACAAAGTTATTATCCATCATATCCATCACAATCGTACTATTCATTACAGTCTTATTATCCATCACAATCGTACTATCCATCACAATCCTATTATCCGATGTAGATTACACAGGATGGAATGTCTTTTTGGTCGTTTCCGTATGAAACTGTATATGTTTTATAGCGAATAATAATAAAACAGAAATAGCTCTTTGATGGGCAATTATTCAAAAAAAATTTAATGAAGGCATTAATTAAGCTTCAGGTTAACAAAAGAGGATCTGCTACGAATAGCAGATCCTCTTCTAAAATGACAAAGAGTAACTCTTACCCCAAGAAATGGGGATAAGATATCCATTATGTAAATTAAATTAAAATATCTGTTATAAACACTATCATTCCTAAAAGAAACAAGAATTCAATTGAAATCGAGATTACATTTTTCTGTGGCCTTTTAAACTCTTTTATTAAAGTGAAAATGGCACCAATTGCTACAAAGGTGAAAACAATGAGATATACCATATCTGGCATTTTAACCACTCCTAATTAATGTTTGACTAAATATATCATATAACGATTTTTAGATATTATAATAATTATTAATGTAAATTAAGGAAAAATTAAGCGGAATGTAAACAAAATAATCCTTTTAAAAGAAAGGAAGAAATATATTTGCAATCATGCACATTATGTGAAAAAGAAATTAGGAAAGGGTGGCGCTGTAAATATGATGATACATATTACTGTAATATGAAATGTGTTGCAGCGTCCATGAAGTCAAGAAGTCATAATAGATTATTGAAAGAACAAACGTTATATTGGATAGTTTGTAAGAATGAAGAAGAAAAATAAATATTAGTGTCCTACTGGAAGAACCAGCGGACATCAAACCATAAAGAGTAGTAACAATATTGCTTTGTGGTTTGGTGTCCGCTTTTTTAATTTCATTTTTGCTCACATTTTGTTCACGAACTATGTAAAAAAGTATGGGAAACTATAAAAATAATTATTGCACTAAAATTCATGATAAAAATTCAAAAGTGCCAAACCCCTTGCCACACAAGGGGTTTGGCACTTTTATAGTTTTTATGTTTTATCAAATGAACCACCTTAAAACTGCTCATTCTTCTCCCAGGACTCTACAATATAATGGGCAATTGTTGGATTAAATCCTTTTCCGACTAAAAACATAATCGCAGCAACTTCTGTCATGGAGTGTTGAGGGGATGTATATTTTGCTTCATTCATACCGTACTCAACCCATGGTTTTACGAAATCTAATATAGGTTTCTTTAAGGATAAAAATTGTGTACCAACAACTTGCTGAATTTGTTGCTCCGTTGGTTCAGTTGGAATTCCTGTAGTAGAACCCGTTGACAAGGTTTGTGGTTGTGTTGAATTTAATGTTGGTGCTGGTGGTGAAACACGCGGGTCGTGGTATGGTTGATACATTTGTGGTGGCTGATATGGAGCTTGCTGAGCTTCTTGAGTCTGTTGAGCTACATATGGATTTTGTTGATATCGAGCTTCTTGAACTTGCTGAGTTACGTATGAGTTCTGTTGGTGCTGAGCTTCTTGAGTCTGCTGAGCTACATATGGATTCTGTTGGCGTTGAGTTTCTGGGACATGCTGAGTTACATATGGATTTTGTTGATACCGAGCTTCTTGAGTTTGCTGAGCTACGTATGGATTTTGTTGGTGCTGAGTTTCTTGAGTTTGCTGGGTTACGTATGGATTTTGTGAATATTGTAATTCTTGATGCTGTGTTTCCTGCTCTTGGTTTTCCGACAGCTGTTCTTGATATTGTTGCTCTTGATCTTGAGGATAGTATGGTTGGTGCGGATAAGACTGTTGATTATTATAGAACATTTTATTTCCTCCTTCGTAAATGTACATACAAAATAGTCTATGGGCGGACAAGAAAATATGTGATGAAAAAATGAGGGCATGTTACAATAAGAAACTGGGTGAAGATAAATGATAAAACAAGAACAAATTCAAAAAACAGTAACTTTTGTCAAAAATATTTTAGAAAAAGATGCGAGTGGGCATGATTGGTATCATATTGAACGTGTACATAAATTAGCAATCGCTTTAGCAAAGCAAGAAGGTGGCAACCTTTTTGTAATCGAGATGGCGGCATTGCTTCACGATGTAGCCGATGAGAAGTTAAATGAGAGTGAAGAAGCTGGGATGAAAAAGGTTTCTAACTGGTTAGAAGAATTGAGTGTTCCGGAAGAAGAAAGTAAACATATCCTTCATATTATTGCAAATATGTCTTATAAGGGTGGACATGGTGGTAAGATAGAAACATTGGAAGGGAAAATTGTTCAGGATGCGGATCGTTTGGACGCGCTTGGGGCAATTGGAATTGCTCGTACATTTGCTTATGGTGGGGCAAAGGGAAGATTAATGTATGATCCAAATGTTCCTACGCGTGAAGCGATGACGAAAGAAGAATATCGAAAAAGTAATGATCCATCTTTAAATCATTTTTATGAAAAACTGTTAAAACTGAAAGATTTAATGAATACAGATGCTGCAAAGCGAGAGGCTGAAGTTCGCCATCGTTATATGGAAGAGTTTATCGGACAATTTATGAAAGAGTGGAATGCACAAATATGAAAATGTTAACAGTAGAAAACGTATCCAAATCATATGGGGATAAACCGTTATTCAATGGATTATCATTTAGCATTGCAGAGGGACAACGCGCAGGGATTATTGGCGTAAACGGGACAGGTAAGTCGACATTATTAAAAATTATTGCAGGAATAGAAATTCCTGATACAGGGGATATGACGCATACGCGTGGATATACAATTAGCTATTTATCACAGCAACCGGACTTTAATGAAGATTTAACAGTACTTGAGCAAGTATTCCATGGTGATACACCTCTTATTCGTCTTCTTCGTGAATATGAACAAGCATTATTAGATATAGAAAAAGATCCAAGCAATGAAAAAGTACAAGAACAATTATTTGCGATGCAGCAGCGTATGGATGCGATGAATGCATGGGAAGCAAACGCGAATGCAAAATCTCTTTTAACGAAATTAGGGATTACAGATTTTACCGCAACAGTTGGAAATTTATCTGGGGGACAAAAGAAACGTATTGCAATGGCACAATGTTTTATTGAAACGCCTGATTTATTAATATTAGATGAGCCAACGAACCACCTTGATCATGAAACGGTAGAATGGTTAGAAGAGTACCTATCACGTTATACGGGAGCGGTTTTACTTGTAACACATGATCGTTATTTCTTAAATCGTGTTACAAATCGTATCTTTGAATTAGATAATGGTAAACTGTATAGCTATGAAGGAAACTATAGTACATTTTTAGAAGCGAAAGCACTTCGTGAAGAACAAGAATTGGCACAAGAATCAAAGCGTCAAAATCTGTATCGTCGTGAACTAGCTTGGATTCGCCGCGGAGCGAAAGCGCGTTCCACAAAACAAAAGGCACGTATTCAGCGTTTTGAAGAGTTAAAGGGACAAGAAGGGCCAGCTGCGAAGCAATCTGTTGATATTGCACTTAGCGGGAGTAGATTAGGAAAGAAAGTACTTGAGTTAAAAGATGTAACGAAAAAATTTGGTGATAAAACGGTACTCCACAATTTTAATCATATCGTGAAACCAGGAGATAGAATTGGAATTATCGGAGCAAACGGTAGCGGAAAATCATCTCTATTAAATATGCTTGCGGGTAAATTATCTCCTGATAGTGGGGAGATTGAAGTGGGGCAAACTGTAAAGATTGCTTATTATACACAAGAAAATGAAGAGATGAACTTAAATCAACGAATGATTGAATACATTAAAGAAGTCGCAGAAGTTATTCATACGACAGATGGAAAAGTAATTGGCGCATCTCAAATGCTTGAACGTTTCTTGTTTGAGCCGCATTCACATGGAACGCCGCTTGCTAAACTATCTGGTGGTGAAAGAAGACGCCTGTATTTATTGCGTATTTTAATGGGGGAACCGAATGTACTTCTATTGGATGAGCCGACGAACGATTTAGACACACAAACATTAACAGTACTAGAAGATTATTTAGAAGATTTCCCAGGTGTCGTTCTTACTGTATCGCATGATCGTTATTTCTTAGATAAAGTAGTTGATGAATTATTTATCTTTGCTGGTGGCGGGGAAGTTCGTGAGTTTTTAGGTAGTTATAGTGATTATTTAGAGATGCAAAAAACAAAAGAAATAATAGAGAAAGCGGAAGTGCAAAAAGAAAAGAAAGTAGAAGAAGTACCAAAGCAACAACGTAAACGTAAACTTTCTTATCATGAGCAACGCGAATGGGAAACAATTGAAGATACGATTGCAGAGCTTGAGGAGAAACTTGAAACAATCGGAGAAGAGCTTGCAAATGTTGGCTCTGATTTTACAAAGGCACAAGAGCTTTCTGAGGCGCAACAGCAAACAGAAGAAGAACTAGAGAAAGCGATGGAACGTTGGAGCGAACTATCTGACATCGTTGAAGGTTTAAAATAAAAACAAGCTACATATATTGAAATATAAAGAGAAAAACTTTACACTTATTGGTAGAATCTATTTTAGGAGGGAAAAAATGAGAACATCTAATCCAATGTTGAACAAAGAGGCATTTCGTAAACAAGGAGCAAGTGCTTCTACGATGACAATTGGCGGAGCAGTAGGAAAAACATTCATTATGCTTGCCTTGCTTCTTGCGACGTCTGTTTATTCATACATACAGATGATGCAAGGGACAATGAAAATGCCAGTATTAATTGGGGCGTTAGTTGTTGCTGCTATTGTCGCATTTGCATCGATATTCTTCCCGCGCATATCACCGATTGGCGCGCCGATTTATGCGGCAGTAGAAGGTGTTGTGCTAGGAAGTATCTCAGCAGTTTATACAATGAAATTTGGGGATACTATCGTTTTAAATGCTGTATTACTAACAATTTCAATTTTATTTGCAATGTTAGTCTTATATGCAACTCGCGTTGTAAAAGTAACTGATAAATTCCGTACAGGTGTAATGGCTGCAACGTTTGGAATTGCGATTATGTACTTAATCGTTTTTCTATTAAACATGTTTGGCGTGACTGTTCCTTATATTCATCAAGGCGGAACAATCGGCATCATTATTAGTGCAGTTGTCATTGTAGTTGCTGCATTAAATCTATTACTAGACTTCGATTTAATCGAAAGTGGTGCACGTAGCGGAGCTCCAAAATATATGGAGTGGTACAGTGCGATGGGATTAATGATGACATTAGTATGGTTATACTTAGAAATTCTTCGTTTTGTTTCTTACTTTACAAAGAATGACTAATTGGAAGAAATCCTGCATGATTGAAACATGCGGGATTTCTTTTTGTATTTTTTTAGATTTAAAGTGATGATTTCTTTTTAGAAATATATCATTTTTCATTTTTTACCTATCTTCTATTTTTTTCTACAATAAAGAAAAAAATACGAGGTGGTATAAATATGATGAATCGTGTTGTATTAATTGGAAGATTGACAAAAGATCCAGAACTATACTACACAAAGCAGGGAATTGCCTACGCACGTATATGTGTTGCGGTAAACAGGGGATTTCGGAATAGCCTAGGGGAGCAGCAGGCTGACTACATTTACTGCGTAGTCTGGAGAAAATCTGCTGAGAATGTATCGGAATATTGTAAAAAAGGATCTTTAGTTGGAATTACAGGCCGGATTCATACGAGTAATTATGATAATGAACAGGGAAGGAGAGTGTATAAGACAGAAGTTGTGATTGAAAGAATTACGTTTTTGGAGCGGAAGAGAGAGGAAGCATCGCAGTAAAACCTATGTATACACATGAAAGAAGTAAACTTGAAAATTTTTATTTTCAATTCTTATTGGATGGTGGCGTATTCGTTTGCAGCGGAATGAATTAGTTATGAAACAGATTCGGAGTGAGAATAGTGTTTCTAATAGTTAAGTCATAATTTTGTTAGCATATTATCAGGAGTATAGGAGTAATACATCATTTTGGGCATTTTGATTAGAATACCATTGTGATTTGTAAAACCAAGCATCACAGTAGGAGTATAATGGTAGAACATGTTACAATACAGCTAAGAACAAGCAATAAAGGAGAGTATATTTACGTGAAGATTAAAGCAATTGAACCAACGCCAAGTCCAAATACAATGAAAGTTATTTTAAATGAAGTATTACCGTCAGGAGCACGTAATAATTATACAAACGAAAATGCAGAACAAGCACCAGAACAAGTGCAGCAAATTTTAAAAATCGAAGGCATTAAAGGCGTGTATCATGTAGCGGATTTTTTAGCAGTTGAACGAAATGCGAAGTATGATTGGAAAGTACTTTTACAGCAAGTTCGTGCTGTGTTTGGAGAAGAAGTAGCAGCAGAAGATGAACAGGAGCAGCTTTCACATTTTGGTGAAGTGAAAGTATTTATTCAAATGTTCTTTACAATTCCAATGCAGGTGAAATTAACAGATGGAACGACGGAAGAACGAGTTGGATTACCAGACCGCTTTAAAGAAGCGATTATGAAAGTGCAAATGTCTGCACCTAACGTTGTAAAAGAGCGTAAATGGGTGGAGCAAAGTACACGCTATGGCAATTTTGAAGAAATCGGAAAAGAAGTGGTAGAAGAAATTGTTGCTACTTATCCAGAAAATCGCGTTGAACAAACGATAAAAGAGTTATTAGATCAGGCAGGGGCTACAGAAGTAACTGTGGCAAAGCGTGTGCCATATAAAGTAACAGAAGAGATGATGGCAGATTCTGATTGGAAAAAACGCTATGCAGCTCTTGAACAAATGGATCCTACTGAGGAAGACATTCCTGTTCTGAAAAAAGCGTTAGAGGATGAAAAGGTATCTATTCGTCGTTTAGCAACAGCGTATTTAGGTATGGTAAAAGGTGAGGAAGTATTACCGTTATTATATAAAGCCTTATTAGATCGTTCTGTAAGTGTGCGTCGTACAGCAGGCGATTGTTTATCAGATGTGGGCGATCCAGCAGCGATGTTTGTTATGATTAAAGCACTTAAAGATCCAAGTAAATTAGTACGTTGGCGTGCAGCAATGTTCTTGTTTGAACTTGGTGATGAAAGTGCAATTCCAGCATTACGAGCGGCACAAGATGATCCAGAGTTTGAAGTAGCCATGCAGGCGCGCTTAGCATTAGAACGCATTGAGGGCGGCGAAGAAGCAAAAGGTTCTGTTTGGAAACAAATGACGGAGTCTCGTAAAGGAGAGTAATCGTATGATTGTTTTCTATGATAGCTGGTGTCCAATGTGTACAGCAGTTGCGGAGCGTACGAAAAAGTTTGATAAAAAAGGTTCAATGACGTTTGTTTCTTTCCGCGACAAAGATGTAGTAGAAGAGTATCAGTTGTCTGAAGCACTGCAAAGTAAGATGGAACAAAGACTTTATATTTTCAAAAACAATAAATGGTACGATGGAATTGGGAGTATATATGTTTTAGCGAAGTCTATCCCCGTATATTGGATTGCGGTTCCGTTCATTAAGTTATCTATGTTACTTGGATTTGGAAATAAAGTATATGATTATGTTGCAAATAATCGAAAACTTGTCCCTGTTGGGCATTGCCGTGAAGGGGTTTGTGAAATTCCATCAAAAAAATGACGTCATTGCCATCTTTCTTTTGCACCAATTATTAGAGCGTGATATGATGAATTTGGAATGAAAGTTGAAGGAGAGATAATAAGATGTCAAATGCATACGAAGAGTACATGCGTCAAATGGTAATTCCGATGCGTCAAGAGTTAGTACGCGCTGGATTTGAAGAATTAACGACAGAAGATGCTGTAAAAGAATATATGGAAAATGTGACAGGTACAACATTAGTTGTTGTAAACTCTGTTTGCGGCTGTGCAGCTGGTTTAGCTCGTCCATCAGCTGGTCAAGCGGTTGTACGTTCTGAAAAACAGCCTGACCATCTTGTAACTGTATTTGCAGGACAAGATAAAGAAGCGACTGCAACAATGCGTGAGTACTTCGGAGATATTCCTCCATCCTCACCATCTATGGCGTTATTAAAAGGTAACGAAGTTGTTCACTTCATTCATCGTCATGAAATTGAAGGGGCAACAATGGAAGAAATCATTAATAATTTAGAACAGGCTTTTGAAAAGCATTGCTAAAAAGGGGGAGAGTGATTCTCCCTTTTTTCTTTATATATGAGGTGAAAAGATGATTGTAACAACAGCGGGACGAACAAATGAGGAAATGACGGCTTATGCAAAAAGGGTAGCGGAAGAACTAGAATGCTCCTTTGTAGTGCGTAATGATATACCTGTGTACAAATTACATGAACAGTATGAACAAGATGTGCTTGTCGTAGGAAAGAATCGATTAGCAATTTACCCAAAAGGTACAGAAGAATCGTTCTTCTTCCATCCCAACTCTGCAATGTTTCGTGTGAAGAGATTAATGAGAGGAGAACATGATCCATTTGTACAAGCTGCAAAGTTAGAAAAGGGAATGACGGTGTTAGACTGCACGCTTGGTATGGCATCGGATAGTATTGTAGCAAGCTATATTGTTGGGAAAGAAGGGGCTGTAACAGGTCTTGAAGGCAATCAATATATGGCTTATGTAATGGAAAAAGGTTTACAAAATTGGTATTCTGGAGTTTCCGAAATTGATGAGGCGATGCGCAGCATTACAGTAAAGCGAACAGAACACTTCACCTTTTTAAAACAGTGTGAAGATAATAGTTATGACATTGTCTATCTCGATCCAATGTTTGAAGAAACTGTAATTGAATCGGATGGTATTCGAGGTTTAAAACACTTTGCATTATATAATGATGTCACAGATGAAACAATTAGAGAGGCAAAGCGCGTTGCTAGAAAACGTGTTGTCCTAAAGGATCATTTCCGTAGTACGCGATTTGAAAGACATAATTTCTTTGTTTATAAGCGTAAAAGTGCAAAATTTCATTTTGGTGTAATTGAAACTTGCTAATTATTAGAAAAGATGTATAATAAGCAATAATCAATCATATATAATGTCGTAGATGAAGAGAGTAGTCCTTCTTCAGAAGTAAAGCGAGCTAGGGATGGTGAGAGCCTAGTACGGAGAAGAGGATGAAGCGCACTTCGGAGATGCTGCTTGAAATGAATAGTAGAGTAAGCCGGGGCCCCCTGTCCTCGTTATAAACGGGAAAGTGGTTCGAATTGAACAACAAGGGTGGTACCACGGGTGATAACTCGTCTCTTTTTAGAGACGAGTTTTTTGTGTTTTAAAAAATAAGGAGGGAGCAATATGGAGTATAAAATTCAATTTGCAAAAAGTTTATCAAGTATCTTATCCTCAGAGTTATCATTAGAAGAAATTATTGATTTAATTGAAACACCAAAACAAGATGAATTCGGAGACGCAGCATTTCCTTGTTTCATGCTTGCGAAACAATACAAAAAAGCACCAGCAGTTATCGCAAAGGAAATCGCAGAGAACTTAGATGATCCATTTTTTACGAAAGTAGAGGCGGTTGGTCCGTATGTGAATGTGTTTTTCAATCGTCACATAGTAAGCAATGATGTGTTAAAAATGATTTTAGCTGAAAAAGAAGAATATGGACAGGGCCATTTTGGGCAGGACAAAACAGTAGTAATCGATTACTCTTCACCAAATATCGCGAAACCTTTCTCCATGGGACATTTACGTTCAACGATGATTGGGAATTCTTTAAAACATACCGCTGAAAAGTGTGGATACGAGGTTGTAGGAATCAATTATATTGGTGATTGGGGAACACAGTTTGGAAAATTAATTACCGCATATAAAAGATGGGGAAATGAAGAGCTTGTAAAAGAAGACCCGATTCGTGAGTTATTTAAGTTATACGTTCAGTTCCACGAAGAAGTGAAAGAGAATCCAGAGCTAGAAGAAGAAGGGCGTGCATGGTTTAAGAAATTAGAAGACAATGATGAAGAAGCAGTATTTTTATGGAACTGGTTCCGTCACGAATCTTTAAAAGAGTTCTCGCGTATTTATGAACTCCTTGGGGTTGAATTTACGAACTTTCAAGGAGAGGCTTTCTATAATGATAAAATGGATGATTTTGTTGGGATTTTAGAAGAACAAGGGCTATTAGAAGAATCAGATGGAGCGCAAGTTGTTAATTTAGAAAAAGAAGATATGCCGCCATGTTTAATTAAGAAATCAGATGGGGCTACACTTTATGCAACGCGTGATTTAACAGCTGCCTTGTATCGTCAAAACACATATGAATTTGATAAAGCGCTGTATGTAGTAGGAGCAGAACAAAGTTTACACTTTACACAATTTTTCACCGTATTAAAGAAACTTGGTTATAAATGGGTAGACGGAATGGCACATGTACCGTTTGGGCTCATTTTAAAAGATGGTAAAAAAATGTCCACGCGTAAGGGGAAAGTGGTATTACTTGAAGAAGTATTAGAAGAAGCGATTGCGCTTGCAAAGCAGAATATTGAAGAGAAAAATCCAGACTTAAAGCAAAAAGAAAAAGTTGCAAAACAAGTTGGTGTTGGGGCAATCATTTTCCATGATTTAAAAAATGAACGTATGCACAATATTGAATTCTCTCTAGAAAAAATGTTGAAATTTGAAGGAGAAACAGGGCCGTATGTTCAGTATACACATGCACGTGCTTGTTCCATATTAAGAAAAGAAAATGTCGAATTTGAAACAGAAGCTTTTGGATTAAGCGATGATTATAGTTGGAGTACAGTAAAACTATTGAATAGATTTCCACAAGTCATTGAAACAGCCTTTTCCAAAAATGAACCTTCGCATATTGCGAAGTACTTGTTAGATGTGGCACAAGCATTTAATAAATACTATGGAAATGTTCGGATTTTAGAAGATAATCAAGAGAAGGAAAGTAGACTTGCACTTGTTTATGCAGTAACGATTGTATTAAAAGAAGGATTGCGTTTACTTGGAATGGGTGCTCCGGAAGAAATGTAAGAATGATTGTCTAGGATTATCAGTTATCTAAAGCGAAACTTTAATCAGTTGAGGGGATGACTACCCGTTAATGCGGGATAAAAATGAACAACTTTATAGACTAAAATTGGTAGAGGAGAGGATAATATGTTTCGTAGGGAGCATATTATCTTTTTCTCCTTTTACATAATAAAAGGTTTGAATACAATATGTAGGAATATGTCTAATATATACCGAATACATAGGTGAAAATAACTTTGTAAAGAATATGATATAGAAACATTTCAGGGCAGTAGATTTTAAATTTCTAAATATAAAGAAAGAAGCGCACCACTGGAGTCATTGGCATCAATTAAACAATAGATTGGATATTCGTACCCATCATTTCTATCAGTTATATGATGTGAATGAGCCGAAAGAGGCATTACAAATCGAGCGATTAGACTTACTTGAAGGTGAAAAGAAAAAACTAGCAAAAATGTTTGTATCATGAAAAAAGAACCCCTTGTCCCAGTCTCCTACGCTTGTTACCAGGGCAGATAACAGGTCTAGGAACTGGATGCATGACAAGGCGGTCTTCTCCTCGATATAGGAAGAAAGTGGCTATACCTTTTCTGTTTTCCTCAGAAGACAGAAAGAGGTCGTCTTGCCTAAGGACACTACTGAATTTCTAAATCGTTGTATCCTTTTTGTTGAACGAGAGGAAGTGTTTTTGCGAGGGCAGAAACAGTAGAATCTCCCACCTCAAAAGCTCATGTGGAGGTAGGTGGGGGGGAGTTCAATAAGGCAGATGTTACTGAAATTAAATTAGAGAGTAAAGTATGATATAGCAGTTTGTCATGCTTTTTTATTGCATATGAATGATCCGAAAACAATGTTGCAAAAAATGATAGATTCGGTCGTTGATGGAGGAAACATCATTTGTTTTGAACCACACTGGATTTCTAATATGGCTTCGTATAATCTTAATCAACTTGATCAATCCGAAATGATTCAGCTTGGTGTTCTTCAAAAGTTATTTGAAAATGATGAAAAACGGAATGGAAAAGATGGGAACATTGGGATTAAATTACTGGTATATCTAAGTGAATTAGGCATGGAAGATATTGAGTGCCGGGTTAGTGATAAAGTTAATGTTCTTAACGCTAATGTGAATCAAGCAGATAAAAAGCTAAGGGAAGAAGGCGTAGGCAATATTCCTGCTGAAAAGGAAGAGTTCATTAAATGTTTAATAAATAGAGGACTGACGTGTAATGAAGTGATGGCACAGTACGAAGCAGAACTACGATTTTCTAAAAAGTTCAATATGGATTCTTCTTTGGTCTATGCTCCAAGTATGAAGATTACTTTTGGTGTAGTAAAAAAGAGGTAGTGTAGATTTTGAGGTTAAAAATAAAGAACCTCTTTCATATATTAATGTGATAAAGCTTCTAAATATATATGTCTTATATGTTAGAAGCTTTATTTTTTCAGGCTATATTTATTTTTATTCCTCGTATAAGAATCAATGTTGTTTTTTTATTTTCCATAAAAACAAGCAAAGGTAGCATAAGAGTAGAAAACTGAAGATGTAGAACGCATTTGTTAATCCAAATAAATCTGATAAACTTCCGCTTAACATAGGTCCGAAAAACATACCGATTGAATAAGCCGTATTATAGATAGCGAAGAGTATGCCATACGCACGAATTCCGTTTTGATCTGCAAGGTATGTAAGCTCTGGTAAGGCAGATGCTAATAATAGGCTAAAACTGATTCCAAGTATAGCCAATACAACTATTTCAAGGACGATATGAGAAACGATTGCTGTAAATGGAAAACATAAGGAAGCTATGATTATGCCTAATACCATTGATTGTTTCCTGCCTATTTTTGTTGAAAGTGTTCCGATAATTGGTGCAGTCAATCCATAGGCAAGAGTTGGGACTGCAAATAATAGTCCAATTGTTCCTGGGCTAAGGTGTAGGGTGTCTTGTAAGTAGAGAGGAAGAGTTGGTTCTAATGCGCTAGGTAAAGCAGCCCCTAGAATAATAACGCCGATAATTATAAATAGAGAGTGCATCTTAAAAATAGATCGATAGGAAATGCGTTGGTTTGTATTGGATTTTGGTTCATTACGAAGCAATGTCATTCGTAATATGCCATCAATGAGGGCGATAGTTGCTGCCACGATAAAAGGAAGATGATAACCACCCCATTGATAAAGTAAACCACCGATTGTTGGGCCAAGGAGCATTCCAGCTGCTTGACCAGATAAAGCTAACCCCATTGCTTTTCCGCGATCTTGCATAGGGAACACATCAGCTAAAAGTGCTAAACCAGCTGTCCATGTTGCTGCTGCAGCTAATCCTTGTAGCATTCGGGCAAGGACGAGAAACGAAAAATTATTTGCGATCCCGAATAATATAGTTGCTGCTGCTAGTCCAAATAAGCCTAGAATCATAGGGAGTCGCCTTCCGAATTTATCAGAAACTACTCCTAAAATAGGTGTAGCAAGAAGTAGAGTAATAGCGTAACTCCCAAATAAAAAGCCAATCTCTGTTTGGGTAGCGCCTAGCGTTTCTGCATACCTCGGTAAGATTGGGACAATCATTCCGTAGATTAGCATATCTGTAAAAACTGCTACTGCAACAACCCATAACGAAGCTTTTTGTACGCGAGACATCTTTGATTTATTTCCCATCATTTTCCTCCGATTTGTTTTTAGCTTCTAATCGAGATAACATTTTTTCCATCTTTTCAATGAAACGAAGCTGCATCTCACATTGTTCATAAATATTTTCAAAAATAAGGGTGACATGCTCTGGGATATCTATCATTTTTTCTTTAATAGATTGTCCAGCTTTCATATTTTCATACATTTCTATAATTGTCTTTTTTTGATCTTGTAAGGCGGATGAAATGCGTTCAAGAGAAAAAGCATTTGCATTGAAAAAAGTGAGTGCTGTATATAGCTCTGTTGGGAAAGCGACTGAAGATTGTTGGAATGATTGAAGTATGAGTGTATGGAACTCATCTTTTCCAGCAGGTGTAATACTATAAATTGCTTTGGAACGATTACCTGTTTTTTCAACAGCATCAAGCTCTACTAATCCTTCTTTGTCCATTTTTTTTAAAGCATGATAAATCGAAGCGGGAAAGACACCTGCCCAAGTGTCTGTTTGTGCGGATTGCATAGCTTGTTGTAATTCATATCCTGACATAGGGCCGTATTGCATGAGTAAACCGAGTACCATTAATCGTGTCATATATATCCTCCGTTCGAATAGAAAACATTAAATACTAAACGTTTAGTAATTAATTAAAATATATGCGGAAATATTTGTTTTGTCAATAAAAGGGTAGGAATTATTTGATCCTGCATTTTATGGAAAGCAATAAAATGATGTAAAGGTTCAACGTAAGTAAAGAGGCTTAGGTGGGATATGAAAGACCTGTAAAAGTCCGATGCATAAGTAGAGCTCGAAACGGTTCTTTATGAAGATGAAGCGGGATTTTTTGCAGAGATCGCGGAAGAAGATGAAGATTTAGAAGTAGTACGGGAAATGATAAAGTAATGGAAACTTTTTGTGATGTATAAATTTCGGAATGTAGGAAATAAATAAAAATATATTTCTAAATTGATTGACAATTATCTGTTTCGTGGAATAAAATAACTGTTAATAAAAGTATACAAATCTGAAGACGAGAACGAGTAAAATATTGTACTGTTCCACAGAGAGCCGGCGTCATGCTGAAAGTCGGCGTACAGACTGTATTTGAAAATCATCTCCGAGGAGCCGTGGCTGAACAGAGTAAGCTCGGACGGATGTCTACCGTTACAAAGAACGCGTATGTTAGTACGTTGCTAAGTGCTATTAGTTGAGATGCTAGTAGAATTAGGGTGGTAACGCGGGTAAACCCGTCCCTACTTGATAGGGACGGGTTTTTTGTGTGCTTTTAATATATTTCAAAGGAGTGATTGTAAATGGAAAAGGTAGATGTAAAAGAATCAGCTGTAGGGAGAGAAACACGAATTCGCAAGCAGTGGAACAAACAGAATATCTTTGAACAATCCATTCGAAATCGTGAAGGCGCACAATCTTTTGTTTTTTATGAAGGACCGCCAACTGCCAATGGATTGCCACATGTTGGGCATGCGCTCGGGCGGACAATTAAAGATTTAGTAGCGAGATATAAAACAATGACAGGATATAAAGTGCTTCGAAAAGCAGGATGGGATACACATGGATTACCAGTGGAACTAGGCGTTGAAAAGCAACTTGGCATTTCTGGGAAACATGAAATTGAAGAATACGGAATTGAACCATTTATTCAAAAATGCAAGGAAAGCGTATTTACGTATGAAAAGCAGTGGCGTGAATTTACGGAGAGCATTGGATATTGGGTCGATATGGATGACCCGTATGTAACTTTAGAGAATCCTTATATTGAGAGTGTATGGCATATTCTTGGGACGATTCATGAAAAAGGCCTTCTATATAAGGGGCATCGAGTCTCACCGTACTGCCCAAGTTGTCAAACATCACTTAGTTCACATGAAGTAGCACAAGGATATAAAACAGTAAAAGATTTAAGTGCAACGGTAAAATTTAAAGTATTGAATAGTGAAAATGAATACTTTCTTGGATGGACAACAACGCCGTGGACGCTGCCTGCCAATGTAGCACTCGCTGTACATCCAGATATGGAGTATGTGAAAGCGGAGAAAGACGGGGCCGTTTATGTTGTTGCAAAAGAGCGCGCACATTATGTATTAAAAGAAGACTATCAAGTATTATCGACTCATAAAGGAGAAGAATTGGTAGGTACTTCCTATACAGCACCGTTTCCTATGGACGAAGTTACAAATGGCTATCGTGTTATTTCAGCAGATTTTGTTACGGGAGATAGCGGTACGGGACTTGTTCACATCGCACCAGCTTATGGAGAAGATGATTATAAAGTTGTACAGAATCAAGGGTTATCATTCCTTCATGTTGTAGATGAAAAAGGTGAATATACGGAAGCAGTTCCATTCTTACAGGGGAAATTTGTGAAAGAATGTGATGTTGATATTGTTCGTTATTTAGCACAGGAAGGACTATTATACTCTAAAGAGAAATATGAACATAGTTATCCACATTGCTGGCGCTGTGATTCACCACTGCTTTATTATGCTGGGGAAAGCTGGTTCATTCGGACAACTGCGATTAAGGAGACTTTCTTACAGAATAATAATGCAGTCACATGGCATCCAGATCATATGAAACACGGGCGATTTGGAAAGTTTTTAGAGAATATGATGGACTGGAATATTAGCCGGAAACGATACTGGGGAACACCGTTAAATGTATGGCAATGCGAAAGCTGTGATCATCAATTTGCACCGAAGAGCATTGATGAATTAAGAAAGAATAGCATAGGGGAGACAGCAGAGAATTTAGAGCTGCATAAACCATATGTAGATGATGTGAAGGTATGCTGTGAGAAATGTGGCAGTTTGATGGCTCGGACTCCGGAAGTAATCGATGTTTGGTTTGATAGCGGTTCGATGCCATTTGCACAGTATCATTATCCGTTTGAAAATAAAGAACTTTTTGAGGAACAATTCCCGGCAGATGTAATTGCTGAAGGTGTTGACCAAACTCGTGGTTGGTTTTATAGCTTATTAGCGGTAGCGGCTTTATACACTGGGAAAGTACCATACAAACGTGTATTATCCCTTGGGCATGTGTTAGATGAACAGGGGCAGAAAATGTCTAAAAGTAAAGGGAATGCATTAGATCCAGTAGAATTAGTCGAGAAATTTGGTGCAGATGCATTAAGATGGGCTCTTCTTGTTGATAGTGCACCATGGAATGCAAAACGCTTTTCTGAAAGAACTGTCCAAGAGGCGAAATCAAAACTTGTAGATACACTCGTGAATGTATATAGTTTCTATGTTTTATATGCAAATTTAGATGAATACAATCCAAAAGAGAAGTATGAGGTTAAGAGGACGAAACTTGATGAGTGGGTGTTATCACGACTTCATAGTACAACGAAAAAAGTAAGAAACGCATTAGATGAGTATCAATTTACAAATGCAGCTCGTGAAATTGCAGCTCTTGTAGATGAGGTGAGTAACTGGTATGTAAGACGTTCGCGCAGTCGTTTTTGGGAGTCTGGCATGAATCATGAAAAGGCAGCTGCGTACGAAACCCTTCATGAAGTATTGGTTACAATTAGCAAATTACTTGCTCCGTTTACTCCATTTGTAGCTGAAGATATTCATCTTAACTTAGATGGAAGTAGTGTTCATTTAACGGATTATCCAGAAGCAGATGAGACATTTATTCATACAAAGTTAGAAGAAGAAATGGATGCTGTTTTACAAGTTGTTGAGCTTGGGCGTAGCAACCGAAATCAGCATACATTAAAAGTAAAGCAACCATTAGCAGAGCTTGTATTACTCGAGCATCATGAGCAGAAGGTAGACTGGGAATCCTATTGTGATATTATTATGGATGAACTGAATGTAAAAGAATTCCATGTAGAATTAGATGAAACAAAGTATACAACGTATCAACTTAAGTTGAATTTTAAAACTGCAGGTCCAAAATTTGGTAAGGATGTCAATGCTGTCAATCAGTGGTTGAAACAATTATCGCAAGAAGAAGTACAAAACTTTGTTTCAATGGAAAAAGCGTTTTGTAAGCTTGGAGCAGGAGAAGAGATTGAAGTAACGACTGAAGATGTAGTAGTAGAACAAGTATCAAAAGCAGGATTTTCTAACACTACAAATGGACAATATACAGTTATGTTAGATACGAATGTGACAGATGAACTGTTACAAGAAGGGGTGGCACGGGAATTTATTCGAGCTGTTCAAGAGTATCGAAAACAGCTGAATTTACCAGTTAATTTACGAGTAGATGTAATTCTTGATACAGAAGATGAATTACAAAGCACATTAACGAAACATAAAAGATTGTTAGAAGAAAACTTGTTAGTAAAGCAATTTACATTTAAGGAACTAACACAAGAGAATGATGAAATTTCTTTAGGTGAGAAAAAGGTTCGTATTAAGTTGAGTCCAGCTAGCTAAATCTCCTAAAATAATATGTAAATGGAAAGTTCGATCACAAAATCCTGTATGAATCATGCAGGATTTTGTTTTTTGATTAGCTAGAAGAAAATAACCACTTGATTCCAGTATCATTTTATATGAAGCGAGCTATAAAGGCAGCCATCATAGGCTATGAATGTTATATTTTTCGTCTCTAAATTTCGAATAATTTTTAAACGTTTTATTTATATATAGACAAGAAGGAATTATATGTATAAAATTTATGAAGAATTAGCCGAAACATGTCGAATAATTTAATGTTTAATGCGTGCACTATTTTGAGTCATATCGATTATTTTCTTCACTTTGTAAATTTAAATTTTTGCATGAAAAATAGAGGAGGGATTTTATGAGTAAAATAGTAAAGCGATTTCAAAATATGAAAGTAGCTAAGAAGCTGTTGATTTCATTTTTTATTATTTTGATTGCTGCTATTTCGAGCATTGGTGGTATGTCTTATCAAACGGCTAAAAAGAATTTTGAATCGCAAATTATGAATAGTGCAAATGATAATATTAAAATACTAGATAATTTAATTAATCAAACAATTGGTGCGAAATTTAATGATGTTACACATTTGGCAAAAGTAATTGATAGTAGTCTCTATCAAGGAGAAAATCAAGGTGAACTTAAAAAAATATTTTCACAATATATTAATTTACATCCGGAAATTGAACAGGTATATATTGGAGGAAATGATAAGAAATTTGTTCAAGAGCCAGATATACAAATGCCAGCAGATTATGATCCAACAACACGTCCTTGGTATAAAGATGCAGTAAGTAAGCAAGGTGGTATTATTGTAACGGAGCCATATAAGGATGAAATAAATGGTCGCATTATAATAACGATTGCCAAACAAATGGACGATAAAAGTGGTGTTGTTGGGTTTGATTTAAACTTAGATGATTTGTTAAAAACAACAAAAATGATTAACATTGGAAAAAAAGGATATGCTTTTATTCTAGATCAAAATCAAAAAATAATTGCTCATCCACAAGAAAAATCGGGCGAAAAAGCTGCGGATTCTTGGGCAAAACGAATATATCAAGAAAACCATGGGACCTTTACTTATTCATCTGGTGGTAGTGAGAAGGAAGTTGTGTTCGCTACAAATGTAAAAACAGGTTGGAAAATTGGTGGAACGATGTATGCAAGTGAAGTAGTTGAAGCAGCTCAACCTGTATTTTATAACATGTTAATCATCATGGTGATTTCATTACTTGTAGGAGGAGCACTTATTTATTTCGTGACGCTTTCTATTACAAAGCCTCTAAAAAAATTAGTTGTTACCTCAAGTGAAATTCGCGAAGGGGACTTAACACAAACAATTGAAATTCATTCTAACGATGAAATTGGACAGCTTGCGAAAGGTTTTAATGAGATGACGCATTCATTACGCACATTAATCGGTAGAATTAATACTTCAGCAGGTCATGTTGCAGCTGCATCTGAAGAACTAACGGCAAGTGTGAGACAAGCAAGTGAAGCAACAGAACAAATCACAATGGCGATGGATCAAGTTTCAGATGGGGTAACAACTCAAACATCGAGCGTAGAACATGGTGCACTATTACTTTTTAATGTAACAGAAGGAATTCAGCATGTAGCAAATAATTCATCTTCAATTGCCAATGCATCTACATATACACGTGAAAAAGCAGAAGATGGTGGGAAACTTGTAGGACAAACAGTAAACCAAATGCATTTGATCGCAGAATCGGTATCGCAGTCCGATGCTGTAATTCAAGCATTAAATGATAAATCAAAGCAAATTGGTGATATTTTAGAAGCGATTCAAAATATTGCAGATCAAACAAATTTACTTGCATTAAATGCTGCAATTGAAGCCGCACGAGCAGGTGAGCATGGTAGAGGGTTTGCGATTGTTGCTGATGAAGTACGAAAACTAGCAGAACAATCTAGCGGATCATCAAATAAGATTGGGAAATTAATAGGTGAAATACAAGAAGATATGGGCAAGACAGTGAAGTCTATGAGTAATGTGAATGAAGAAGTTCAATCTGGCCTTGTAATAGCGAATGAAACGAAACAGAATTTTGCAGAAATATTGCATTCTACAAATGAAATTGCTACGCAAATTGAAAGTATGGTAGAAACGGCAAATGGAATGTCAAAAGGTGCTAATGAGGTTTCTGTTTCAGTTGGTGAAATTGCCATGACAGTGCAAAATAATGCGACAAGTACACAAAGTGTTGCAGCATCTGCTGAAGAGCAGTTGGCTTCTATGGAAGAAATCAGTTCTGCCGCAAGTACATTGTCACAAATGGCTGAGGAATTACAAGTATTAATTGAAAGATTTAAAGTGTAATAAAGCGCACGTAGGCAGATTGAATTGTACTTTTGATTCAAGAGGATCTTTTTGAAGGTTGTTCATAACTTTTGAAAGTATTTATTATTTGAAATAAGAAAAGAGCGGTGATTTTTATTCAATCACGGCTCTTTTTTTATGGAAACATATTTATTTTACTGTTTCTTTAAAAACAAAATGCTCTTTATATTTTCTTCCTTCAATCTTTTGACCATTTCTCATTACATGAAAAGGATGCTCTTGCCATGTAATCATGACATCTACTTCGTCTGTTTTTACGGAAACAGGAAAATTCGCATGTTCAAACCCTGTTTTCCCACTTGCTAAATGGGGTTCTTCTAAAGAAAACAATTCATATTTTGTCCCTGTGTCTGGTTCGTTTCGGAATACTTCTACTTGTACGTTATATACTTCATCTTTTCCGATGTTTTGTACTGAAAAACGATATGTATGAAAAACACCTTTTGTAGACTGTAAGATGTTTTTACCTGAGTCGTTGACTTCATCAATATTGACTTTCCATTGTTTTGAATGTTGTGAGACTGGCAATGATTGCGGAGAATAAGCGTATACTTGATTTGTCGTTATCATGCATAATAGTAATAGGGAGAAGCTTACAATTTTTCTCATATATAGACCTCCAGAAGAAATTTACTAATATTATGAGTGGAAAAACAATTTGTTATGTAATGGAATTGGAATTTTTGGAGAGGGATGAGAAGTTATGATTCAAAAGAATTTAGAAGAACTTGCAAATCAAAATGATGTTGTTTTAGTGAAAGGATCACGGGGGATGGCATTGGAAGAAATTATAGCAAAATGGATTCGTAATTAAAAATCAGAAAATATCGAAAAAACACCTTGCATTTTCTCTTTTAAAGGAATAGAATACTCTGTAAATATAAAAAGTGATGAGCAGGAAAAGTACATGATGCAAGGGTCTACAGAGAGCAATCGATTGCTGGAAAGATTGCGATACCGCATGATGGAAAGACACCTGTGAGCGTTGCTTTGAACGTGAAAATTAGTAAAAGCAAACGGTACCTACCGTTATCAGGTTTAAGATGGTCAGTATGACAATTTGGGTGGTACCGCGGAAAAATCCGTCCCTATTTATAGGGGCGGATTTTTGTATTCTTTGAAAGGGGGTGAGTGACCGTGGATGATGACGATGACAACAATAATGTAAATGTAAATAAGTATGAAAACATAGGAGGAAAAAATAATGGAAAAAACAATGAAGCGGTCACTCATTTGTGAATGTAAAGTGTCTAGTAAAAGAGTGGTTTTATTACAAGGCTGGGTGAAAAAAATTCGTCATCTGGGGAATGTCAGTTTTTTATTGTTACGTGACCGAACGGGTGTCATTCAATGTGTATTGGAAAAAGACTTAGCGGGATACAAAGTAGACATAGAAAGTGTTGTTCAAATTATTGGCGAACTTGTGGAAACGACAAAAACAGAGTTAGGTGTGGAAGTACTTGTAGAAGAGGTAAAGGTGTTAAATACTTCAGAACCGCTTCCATTTGAAGTGAATAAAAGAAATCTACACGTTGGTTTAGATCAAATGTTAAATGAGCGCGTACTATCGCTTCGTCATGAACGAATACAAGCCATTTTTAAAGTTCAATCTACGCTTGCCCAGGCATTTAGTGAATTTCTAATAGAGAACGATTTCACACGTATATTTACGCCGAAAATTGTTTCTCAAGGAGCGGAAGGGGGAGCGAATGTTTTTAAACTCCCCTATTTCCAAAAAGAAGCATATTTAGCACAGTCTCCTCAATTTTATAAACAAATGATGGTAGCAGGTGGATTGGAACGTGTTTTTGAAATTGCTCCTGTTTATCGGGCTGAGCATCACAATTCTTCCCGTCATTTGAATGAATATATATCATTAGACGTGGAAATGGGGTTTATTAAAGACTTTTATGAAGTGATGGAATTAGAAGCGAACGTTTTACGGTATATGTTTGAACAAGTAGGACAGAAATGTGAGAAAGAATTAAAGCTTTTACAAGTCACAATTCCTGTTATTACAGAAATTCCTAAAATCACCTTACAAGAGGCGCAGCATATATTACGAACAAAATACCGAAAAGAATCACCAGTAGGGGATTTAGACACAGAAGGCGAAAAGTTACTTGGAAAATATGCGAAGGAAACATACGGTAGTGATTTTGTTTTTATCACACATTATCCGAAAGAAGCGAGACCGATGTATACGATGCCGAATAAAGAAAATCAAGCTGTTACGGATTGTTTTGACTTGTTATATAAAGGATTAGAAATTACGTCAGGTGCGCAGCGAATTCATGAGTATGATATGTTACTTGCCTCTTTTAAAGAAAAAGGATTAAAGTCAGAAAATTTTGAATATTATATGGATACATTTCGATATGGCTGCCCGCCGCATGGTGGTTTTGGGATTGGTCTAGAAAGACTTGTATATAAGTTTCTAGAATTATCGAATGTTCGAGAAGCGAGTGCGTTTCCGAGAGATTGTACGCGCCTCGTACCGTAAAATAAAAAGAATCTTCGCAGTGGTTGCGAAGATTCTTTTTTTAGTGATAGAGATTTGTATAGTTAAGTTTCTTTCGTAGTAGCTTTTTGTTTGAAAAGAGAAGAACGCCTCTTTTTCTTTTGTTAAAACGCTTAAGAGCATTGAGTTTGAAGTAGGATCACTGTCTTTTTCTAATATATGTTTCATGCCTGACATCATCATATACAGAGCTAAAATGGTAATGGAAAATAACAAAATATTCAGCGTATTTAAGGGGAAACCAACCGAATTATTAAAAAATGCGGTTAGTTTTTATCCTGTATAAGTAAATTAATTTTTATTTATTAAAAGTTATTTTCCCTTTAACATTATTTACTTTTATTTTATCGCTTTGAGCACCTAAGATGGTAACATTGTTTTCAATATCATTGATATCGGCTGAACCATCGCTAATTTTGGCTCTTATAGATCCTTTTATATCCGTAATAACAACTTTGCCGTTGTTATTGTCAAGATTAATGTCAGACTTTGTATGCACAATATCTACATTTCCATCTCTATTTGTTACACTTACAGTTCCATTAACGTTGGAAATGTCAATATTACCGTTGACATTAAGTATATTTATATCTGAATCGAGGTTATAGACTTTGATATCGCCGTCTCTATGATTTTCTTTAAATTCTACTTTTATATTTTTAGGTAATGATAGTTTGACATCAACCCAAGTTTCGCTATTGCTAAAAAATTGTCCATCAAAAGAAGTGTTTAAAGTTGCAACTCCATTTTTGGCTGAAAGATCTAGTTTTAATTTATCCATGCTGATCCCTTTAGCCTTTGCAGTAATGGAAGCTTCTATTTTATCTGATTTAAGATTTGTTGAAATATTGATATTACCATTACGGTTATCTAGTTTTAAAGTTTTAACATCAGTAGCGGGTAGCTCTAGTTGTTGTTCCTTTGTTTCACTTTCGGAATTTGAACAACCAGTAAGTATAAGAGTTATTAATATACAGAATGTAATCCATCTTTTTTTCAATGAATGTTCCTCCAGTCTTTAATAAAAAATTTAAGCGATATCTTTTTTTACGAATATGGGGTACGCAATTCCATGCATGATAAATATATGGATTAAGATAAATAGTATGGAAAAACTGAAGGTCATGCCCTCTACAGGAGGATTCTCATATACGAAACTTGATAAATCCGTATGAGCGAAGATGAAATATTTTGTCCAACTAAAACCTTTTAATGAGATACTCATAACAAAACCCGCAATTGCTACTAAAAGAGAAAATACGATAGAGAATGTAGTGCTTTTAAACGCCGCTGAAATCATAAATGCTAAAGTTGCAACAATAATTAAGTAAGGAATCTTAAAGAATAAGCTGCCAATTAGTGCCTGAAGGACGCTTGTTTTTTGAACGGCATGATCTTTTACAAATAAGTAGTCGCCATTTATTCCATCAAACCCTAAAAGAATGCCACTAAACAGAATAGAAAGAATAAACGTCATTCCAATTAAGAAAAATCCGAACAATAAAGTTGCAATATATTTGGAAAAATATATTTGTGTGCGGGTAGCAGTTCGTGTTAGTAAAAATTTAATCGTGCCGGATTGAAATTCATTTGCAACAATTTCACCAGCTATTATGAGAGTAAGGATGGAGATAGCTATTAAAAAATTCGTACTTTGTCCAATTGTAAAGAACCATGCATTGTTTGCTGGTTTTATATTACTGTCAATGTAATACTTATTGAGTAAGAGTTTTTTTTCATTTTCTATTTTTTCAATAGGTAATTTTAGAGATTCTTTCTCAACTTGAAGTAATGCATTTTCTTCAATAAGAGATGTCTTCCAGTCATCCCCATAATTAACTTGGCTGGAATGCTTTACGTTTAGGAATTGAACGAGAATAAATAAAACCATAACACCTACCATAATCCAAGTTCTTTTGCGCTTGAAAATTTTCATATTTTCATTTCTTATTAAATGAAGCATTGCGCATTTCACCCCCAGTTATTTCAATGAATTTGTCTTCTAAAGTTGTTTTAATTGTTTGAACACCATAAACATTCACTCCATTTTTGGCTAATGTATCGCTAATTTCAGGGATATGTTCTTTACTAATTTTGATCGTAATTATATTTTGATTTGTTATAATTTCTTCACCTATTACTAATTTTCGTAGGATTGGGATTGCTAAATCTGTTCGATCTACTTCAAATTGAACAGAATGTATCTGTTCTTTTGTAATATTTTTTATATCATGTATACCAAGCAGATTCCCTCTATCTATAATAGCGATGCGATCGCACATCATTTCCATTTCGGCCATGAGATGACTTGAAACAACAATTGCTACGTTTTCATCTGTAGCTAGTTGTTTTAAATGAAGCCTTAAATCACGAATCCCTTGAGGGTCCAGTCCATTAGTAGGCTCATCTAAAATGAGAAGGGAAGGTTTGTGTACGAGAGCAATTGCAAGAGCAAGCCGCTGTTTCATTCCTAAAGAATAAGTGGAAACTTTATTATGAATACTTTTTTCTAACCCAACTAAAGAAACAACTACATCTAAACGTTCTTTAGGAACATTAGGTGTCATTCTAGAGAAGTGAAGAAGGTTATCATAGCCGGATAAAAATTTGTATAAATCAGGATTTTCAACAATCACTCCCACATGTTTCATAGCTTCTTTAAAGTCTTTGTTTGTGTCTTTTTCGTTAATTGTGACTGTTCCACTAGTTTTGGAGATTAAGCCAACAATCATTTTAATTGTAGTTGTTTTTCCAGCGCCATTTGGGCCTAAAAGACCAAGAATTTCTCCTTTTTGAGCATCAAACGATAATCGATTAACAAGTGTGTGCTTTCCAATTTGCTTTGTTAAGTTCTGTACTTTTAACATACACATATTTTGTTCACTCCCTTAATATTAGTGATGCGTTTCGGCTACTAACATAACAAACCGAATGTCATATAGGGCAGTGACAAAATGTCATAACATTGCTATGATAAAAAAGAAAATATAGAAAATTAAGGTAATTTATATTTAATAGTTATTGAGGCAGGAGGTATATGAAAGTTGAATGGCATAAAAAATAAGTTACTTTGGCAGGAATGGGTAATGATACTCATTCGGATTACCTGGATTGTTGCGATTGTTACTTTGACATATCAAGATAACCCAAATTTTCCACTTGAGATTGTTTTTATAAGCACATTTTTGTCTTATGTTATACCTGTCATATTATATAAATTACAAAGTGAATTATATGTAGTAACAGAAATTATCTTAGTAGGGGGACTTTCGCTTTATTTTGCATATACGTATCATTTGGCTCAGTTTTTGTCTCCTGCAATTTTAACGCTTGCATTTTTTTGCCGTGGAAAAGTAAATTTCTATACATTACCTGTAATGATGGTTGTCTCTACATTAGGAGTTTTCTTTAATTTTGGGTTAGATCGCAATAAGCTGCTTCTAAGTATATTTGATGTTCTCTTTATATATGGTGTAGGTCATTTACTACAAAGAGTTGTTTATTCTATGGATGCTATTAAGCAAAAACTGAAATTGATTAAAGATAAGAATGCAATTTTAGAACAATATTCGTCCCAAGTAGAAAGAATCACTTTGCTTGAGGAAAGGGATAGAATGGCAAGAGAATTACATGACACGATAGGATATAAATTTACTTCGGTTATATTGAGTATGGAAACATTAAGGCCACATTTAGCAACCAAAGAGGGAAAAGAAAAGTTACAAGAAATATTAGATATATCACGATCTGCATTAGATAATATTCGAAGACAGGTTCACGAAATGGATCCGCAAGAAGAATCAAGTTTAGATGTGTCTTTATTGAACTTAATAGAAGAGTTTAAAAGTAATACAAATGTTCATGTTGTTTTCCGGACAGTTGGAGAATATTATCCGATTGCCAAGAAATTAAAGAGGACTTTCTGTCGTTGTTTACAAGAGGCAATGACAAATGCAACAAGACATGGGAGCGCAGAAACGATACAAGTTCTTTTACAATATCATAAAAACTATGTGATGCTTCAAATACAAGATGATGGTATAGGGATGGAAGTCATACAAGAGGGATTTGGGTTATCAGGGATGAGAGAACGCCTAAGTGAATATCATGGGAATTTGAACGTTGATTCCACTAAGAATACAGGAACAATTGTGACTTGTTTGATTCCAATCGTACATAAAGAAGAATTATTTGTGCAAGATAAGATTCATATATTAATAGTAGATGATCAGCCTATCATTTCTGATAGTTTAGAGCTTTTATTGGATAAATACGGTTTTCGCGTATCGGTTGCGAATAGTGGGGTACAAGCCTTAAAACAATGTGAAGAAAGGCAGCCTCATGTTGTTCTTATGGATATACAAATGCCTGAGATGAATGGAATTACAACAATGAAGGAAATCAAAAACAGGTGGCCGGATACTAAAATAATTATGGTCACAACTTTTGAGGATACTTTTAGTGTTTCTGAAGCGATTGAAGCGGGAGCAGAGGGATATGTACTTAAATCTGTTCAACCAGAAGAGTTAGTAGCAGCTATTCGATTAGTACATTCAGGTGGGACAATGCTATCTCAGAATGTAGCGACTCGCTTATTTAAAGAATATAGTCCAATACCGAAAAAACTTCCTTATGAATTGACTCGTCGTGAAATGGATGTATTAGGGTGTCTTAAGGAAGGACTTCGATATAAAGAGATTGCAGCAAAGTTATTTTTATCAGAAGGAACTGTAAGAAATTATGCTTCTTCTATTTATATGAAACTGCAAGTCTCAGGAAGAAGAGAAGCAGTAAAAAAAGCGATGAATGAAGCTTTTTTATAAAAAATGTAGAATCTAATTGGGACTATTTAAATTGAAGGTAGTATTTTCAAACGGAAGAAAGATGTATTAGCATATTACAGATGCATAACGGGTACGAATTCGTGGCTCTCCTATTGTATATAGGATCAAGATATGAAAATTAGGAGGAGAAAAAGATGAAACAAGAAAAAGAAGTATTATTACAAGGTAAAATGATGGAAGTACGCGGGAAAAAGCTATATGTGGAGACGTATGGATCCATAGAGAATCCTTCTGTATTGTATCTTCACGGAGGTCCTGGTGAGATGTGTTATGATTTTTCCTATCATCAAGCACATAGATTACAAGATTTTTTTCGACTCATTGCCATTGATCAGCGCGGGGTAGGACGTTCTGAAAAAATTAATCAGCAAGAGCCGTTTGAATTACGAGATCTTATCGAAGACTGCGAAGAGTTAAGGAAGATGTTACAAATTGAGAAATGGTCTGTCATTGGGCATTCTTTTGGCGGATTTTTAGCGCTGTTATATGCAGCAATGTATCCGCAATCTATTCGAAAAATTATTTTTGAAGGACCTACTTTTGATTTTGCATTATCAAGTAGAGCTTTATTAAAAAAGACAGGAATTCTACTAAAGAAGTATGGGAAAGAAAAACAGGGAAACGAATGTATAGCTATTGCAGAAAGTGATGCGAATTCAGTAGAATTACTAGAAGCTTATATAAAATTAAGTGGTGAATTAGAAGAACAAAGAATGGAAATTTATAATTACGTTGAGGATGAAACAGATTATAGTATATATAGTGAGGAAGAATGGGAAGAGTTTTATGATCGTTCCGATATTCATTTTACACGCTTGAAAGAGGAAGGAGAAATTCATCAATCGTTATTATCAAAATTAAAAGATGTGGAGAATCCGATGTTACTAATCATAGGGAAAAACGATGTGGTAACCTGCGAAATACAAATCCAAGCGTTTAACAGAGATGCTCAAAATGGTAAAGTGATTGTCTTCGAAGAGAGTGGTCATACGCCGCACTATGAAGCGGCGGATCAATTTGCAAAAGCTGTGATTGATTTTTTGAAATAGAATAGGAAAAGGTGCTTCATGAAATGAGAAGCACCTTTTGTTCTATATTCAGTTTTTAGGATGAAAGGTTGTAATGTTAGGCCATTTACTTTGCCAGTTCTTTTTTTGTAATCTTTTTTCATACATGTTAGTTCGCTCTTGAGTTTCGAGGAAATGAGATGTTGGCTTTACTTGTAACGTGAGAACATCGTCTATTCCACAAGGAGCTGTTAACACAACGTTATCTCGTTCATCTAACGTAACCCCAAGAGCAGTTGCGGTTTCCGGGAATTTAGAAATTGCATCGACTGAAGATGAATAAGGTGGCATGTTATTGACTACATGCATACGAGCTTGATTTTTCACTGACCATGGGATAGTAGAATCTATACTTTTAAGCTTATTTTCTAATTTTTCTTCGGTAGATTCACTAATATGTAATGGATCAAAATAAATGATATCGATGTCTGGTGTTGGAGTTCTCATTTCATATCCATGAAGAACATCCCAAATTTTAGAACGAACAAATCCAGCACAAACCCACCAGTCAGGTAGCTCTAAAGATTTTGCTATCTGTAATACTTTCATCATCCAAGTATCGTTTTGTATCAGTTTTATAATATCTTGTTCTGTTTGAATATACATTTTTAATCTCACCTTTTGTATAATTGATTTTCTCCACTTTCTAAGGAGAGGATGGCAATCATTTAATGCATAAGTTTAATAATCCACAAAATCCAATGTGCGCCAGGTACAAATAAGAACTGCGCTAATAATGTACCGAGAAATCTTGAAATCATAAGCCAGCCGAACATTTTACTCATTGTATCAGCACCATTTTCTGATTGAAGAGCACGCTCTGTTAAAAGGGCAATGCGCGGATCTAACAGTACAGTTAATAAGATTGTAGCAAAACCATTAACGAGTCCAGAAGCTGTGCTCGCATTCGTTGCATAAGTTGGATTTAAAAAGGAAGCATACAAGGCGGAAAGAACACCCGCTGTATAGATGGCAGTTGCAAACATATTAATTAACATAATACGTTTTGGAATGCCGCCAATTCGCATCCGATGAATCATTTCAAATTTAGGGAAACGAACATACTTTTTCGTATACTTCAATTTTTGTATGTTATTTGTTTTCATCAATCCAATGAATGACCCATCTGTTTCAAAGTTTTGAATTACATAGCCAAACAACTTTGTCAAAGTCGGATATAGAAAAATTGCAAGCAAAGTACCGATAGAAGCTGAGAGTAAAACTAGGCGTATGGTTCGTTCTAAATCAATAGAAGAGTCTAATTTAGCTTGATCGACGATACCACCAAGTAAAAAAGCTTGCAGTAAGTTAGATGTTCGTGCAACGAGTAATACCATCCCAACTACAGATAATGCAACGGCGATCTTTTTTAAACGAACACCAGCTAGCCGAATACTATAAGAGCTTGTTTCGACTGCATGGATGATAATTGTGAAAGCCATTATAAAAATTAATGTTGTCGTCATTTGTTCCACCATTTTTCTCTTAAATTATATTTATAATACAACAGGAACACATTTTTGGGTATATCTATTCGTGGATCAGATTCTGATAGAGAGGTAATAAAATATAATATGCAACTTCTAAAAGAATGAAAATTTTGATAATATAGAAAAGATGGTGATTTTTCTTATAAAATAAAATGAGCGGAGGAGATAAAATGTATACAACATTTCTATTCGATTTAGATGGAACATTAACTGATCCGAAAGAAGGAATCGTAAATTCCGTTTTATTTGCACTACGGAAAATGGGAATAGATGAACCGAACCCAAACGATTTAGATTCTTTCATTGGACCTCCAATCCAACATTCGTTTGCAGATAGATACGGTATGAATGAAAAACAAGTTGAGCAAGCTGTGACGTATTTTCGGGAATATATGCAGCAAAGTGGTCTGTTTGAGAACAGAGTATATGAGGGGATTCCTGATATTTTACAAGAGTTAAAGGATGAGGGGCTGCGTTTATTTATCGCAACTTCAAAACTAACTGTATTCGCAAAGCAAGTTGTAGAACACTTTCAATTAGCTCATTTCTTTGAAGAAATTGTAGGAAGTAATTTAGATGGAACTCGAATCAAGAAAGATGAAATAATTGAGCATATTTTACATACAAACAAAGGACTACAAAAAGAGGAAATTGTGATGATTGGAGATAGAAAGTATGATATGATAGGGGCTAATTGTAATGGGATTGATTCGATCGGTTTATTGTATGGATACGGAAGTGAAGGGGAGCTAAAAGAAGCAGGCGCGACGCATATTGTGAAACATGTCGAAGAGTTACGAAGCTTTTATGTGAAAAATAAAAGTTTAAAAATATAAAGTAAAAGAGGAAAATCCCTTTATAACGAGCGATAGTTAATTCGTTTTCGTTTAAAGGGATTTTTTGTATGTAATAGAATAAGTAATAAATATACTGTTTTAATTATAAAAACTTTGTTAGAAAAAGGGGAGGGATGTCAGTGTTTGAATCGTTATAAAAACGATAGTAATACATAGAAAAAATCCAGAATAAAAAGATTGAATTTTCAATCAAAGGAAGGTGAGAGCATTGGAGCTAGTTATTATTTTATTAGCACTTAGTTTACTTATGTTTGTTGCTTACAGAGGGTTTTCTGTTATTTTATTCGCACCGATTTTTGCTATGTTTGCAGTATTTTTAACAGAATCTAGTTTTGTGTTACCATTCTTTTCGAATATTTTTATGGAGAAAATGGTAGGGTTTATTAAGTTATATTTCCCGGTGTTTTTACTAGGAGCGATATTTGGTAAAGTAGTAGAAATGTCAGGTATTGCGGATTCTATTGCTAAAACGATTATTGAACTAGTTGGTGAAAAACGAACGATTTTAGTAATTGTTTTAATGGGAGCTGTTTTAACGTATAGCGGTGTAAGTGTTTATGTTGTTGTGTTTGCAGTCTATCCATTTGCAGCAAAACTGTTTCGTCAAGCAGACATTCCAAAGCGTTTAATACCTGGGACGATTGTGCTTGGAGCTGTAACATTTACGATGGATGCTTTGCCAGGATCACCACAAATTCAAAATGTGATTCCGACGACATTTTTTAAAACTGATATTTATGCAGCACCTATACTTGGAATTATAGGAGCAATCTTTGTTTTAACATTAGGGTTAATCTATTTAGAGAGTCGGCGCAAGAAAGCAAAGGCAGCAGGAGAAGGCTATTTTGGTTTTGATGATGGAAATTCTGAAATGGCAGCATCTCTAGAGTTAGAGAAAAAGGGAAATGTTTCTTTTCAAAGTATTGAAATTTCAAGAGTACAGCAAGTAGTTGCATTTATACCTCTTATTTTAGTGGGGGTTATGAATAAAGTTTTTACGATGACTATACCGAAGTGGTATCCAAATGGTTTTGATTTCTCTTCAATTGGAATGAAAGCATTTGGAAAAGTTGAGTTAAGCGCAGTGCTTGGAATTTGGTCTGTAGAATTAGCACTTATTATGGGGATTATAGCAACACTTTTATTATATTGGAAACGTGTTGTGACGGGATTTCAAGCAGGATTGAATACAAGTATTGGGGGCGCATTGCTTGCGACGATGAATACAGGAGCCGAATTTGGCTTTGGAGGTGTCATTGCAGCTCTTCCAGGATTTGTAATTATGCGTGATAGCATTTCTGCAACATTCACTAACCCACTCGTGAATGGAGCAGTAACAACGAATATTCTTGCTGGTATTACAGGTTCAGCTTCAGGAGGTATGGGTATTGTTTTAAGCGCCATGGGCGATAAGTTTATTGCGGCAGCTGAACAATACAATATTCCACTAGAGGTTATGCATCGCATTGTCTCAATGGCATCAGGAGGAATGGATACACTGCCACATAACGGAGCAATTATTACAATCCTTACTGTTACAGGGTTAACGCATAAACAATCGTATCGCGATATATTTGCGGTTACAGTGTTAAAAACGGTTGCTGTTTTTTTAGTAATAGCATTTTACACTTTAACCGGAATCTATTAAAATGTTATAAATTATTTTCTATAGTAAGAGGAAATAGCGAAATAAAGTGGAATAGTTAACTTGGTAATTTATGTTGTAGAAACTTCACATTATAAAATATTTATTAGCGAAAGAAGGGGTGAAGTACTTGCAAGAAATCGCGGAGTTTCGTATGCCAAAGACTGTTTTATATGGGAGAAATTCGCTTGGGAAATTAGGAGAACAAACGAGTAAATTTTGGAAAAAAGCTTTTATTATCAGTGATTCTAGCATGGAGAAGCTTGGTTATATTGAAGAATGTATAAAACAGCTAAAGGCGAAAAAAATAGAAGTTGTTACATATACAAATGTGAATGCCGAACCGACAAATGTTCATGTTTTGGAAGCGCTATCGATTTGTGTAGAATCAAATTGTGATTTCATCATCGGCCTTGGGGGTGGGAGTTGCATTGATGCGGCAAAAGCAGTAGCAGTACTGTTTACAAACGGTGGAGAGATTGAAGATTATGTTCAAAATCATATAGAAATAGAAAAAGAACCATTACCGCTTATTGCAATTCCGACAACATCTGGTACGGGATCGGAAGTGACAAGTGTTGCTGTTATTACGAATAAAAAAACAGATGTAAAAATGATGATTAAGCATCCAAGCTTTACGCCACAAGTAGCGATTATTGATCCAGTATTGACGCGTTCTGTACCACCTCATATTACTGCAGCAACTGGAATAGATGCATTATGCCATGCAATAGAAGCTTATATTTCTAGGTTTTCACAACCACTCAGCGATGTACTTGCGCTTTCAGCAATCGGAAGTATTATGAAATATTTACGTATCGCTTATGAAGATGGAGAGAATATGGAAGCAAGAGAAGTGATGATGATTGCCTCCTTACAAGCGGGTATCGCCTTTTCAAACGCATCGGTTGCGTTAGTTCATGGAATGTCTCGTCCAATTGGGGCACTATTTCATGTACCTCATGGTATATCAAATGCGATGTTATTACCAGCTGTTTTAGATTTTACAAAAGTTTGTTCGGTCAAGAGACTTGCAGATATCGGACGCCACATAAATCCAGAATTACATTCACTTTCTGATGAAGAGATGGCAAATCATACAATTGTTGAAATAAATAGACTTTGCTCCAATCTTCATATTCCTAATCTAAAAGAATACGGAATTGATCAAATTGAATTTGAAAATGCCCTTCCAAAAATGGCGAAAGATGCACTTGCCAGTGGGAGTCCAAGTAATAACCCTCGCATTCCATCTTATCATGAAGTGAAAAAATTATATCGTATATGCTTTGATTATCAATATGAAACTTCTGTAATTGATTTATAAAATTTCTGAATTTTCTTCGAGTATTTCCGTGGAAATTAGTTTAAATTTATATAAACAAGACTTTAGAAAAAATATCTAAAGTCTTGTTTTATTGTATTAAAAATATCTATATATACACCAATTACAAAGTCGACATAAACCCTCTCTTTTAGGATGGGAGAGAGCATCTGGCCATGCATAGAAGCGGTCAGGTCCTTTTTCTGCCACATGCGAAGTAAAAACAGAATGAGCAAACGAGTGTAGGTTACTTTGTATTCTACATAGCAGGGATTTAGATGTCGAAAAATTAAAATGGATTTATATAATAAATAGTTGTTAAATATTGATTGAATTGTTGGGTAATTTAGTAATTGGTATTATCGATGGAATGAGCTGGGAGTCTTCTTCTGAGTACTACCAAATTATAAATGAAGAAGTAAAAAAGAGATTAAGTGGATTACATTCAGTGAAAGTAAAACTATAATTTTATTATGTAAATACTAATGGTCATATAGATGGAAAACTTTCAGAAAATATTTTATAATGTAAGTGGTTACAAAAAGGAGGGGGATGAATGTTTTCACTTCAGCCAATTGCTTTTGTACATAATGAAAGAAAGTTGATAAAGGATGACGAGTGGGGAGAAGTGCAATCGACTATTGCATTAACGGACTCTTTTTCGGAAGAAAGTATACAAGGAATTGAGAGTTTTTCGCATATTGAAGTAATCTTTTATTTTCATAAAGTGACAGATGAACAGATTCAATATGCAGCGAGACATCCTCGAAATAATAAGGAATATCCGAAAGTAGGTATTTTTGCGCAGCGTGGGAAAAATCGTCCCAATCGATTAGGAGCAACAATTGCGAAAATGGTAAAACGAGAAGGGAAATCAATTGTAGTTGAAGGATTAGATGCAATTGATGGTACTCCTATATTGGATATAAAACCTGTTATGAGAGAATTTGTACCGAATGAAGAAATTATACAGCCCGAATGGGCAACGAATATTATGAAAGAGTATTGGAAAGGGAGCGGAGTAAAATGAAAATATATGAAGCAACAATTGCAGATTTAGATGGATTAGCAGATGTATTTAATAATTATCGTGTATTTTATAGCCAAGAATCAAATGTAGAAGAAGCGAAAGCATTTTTGCGTAATCGTATAGAGCGAAAAGAATCTGTCATTTTTGTAGCTGTTGAAGATGGAGAATATCTTGGATTTACCCAATTATACCCTTCTTTTTCATCTGTTTCGATGAAGGAATTATGGATTTTAAATGATTTATTTGTACAAGCTAACAAGCGCGGAGCAGGTACTGGAAAGAAATTGTTAGAAGCAGCTAGAACTTTTGCATTAGAAAATGGTGCAAAGGGTTTGAAATTACAAACAGAAATGGATAATATTTCAGCCCAGCGATTATACGCTGAAAATGGATATTTGAGAGATAATCGTTATTTTCACTATGAGCTAACTTTTTGAAAATGAATACATATTAAGAGCCCAGCATACAAGATTCGTATACTGGGCTTTTTTATTGTTTCAATATCCATTTTACAGCTTCCTCAAAATTCGCGGCAATGTAACTCGGGTCAATATGAGCCCATTTATCACGATAGGTATGCAGGGCGTCGTATCCAGCACCTGTTTGGACTAAGATCGTTGTTGCATGAACATTTGCACCCGCAACGATGTCAGTCCAACGATCACCAATGACGATACATTTGGTTAAATCGAGCCCATATTTTTCTGCGGCTTGTAAGAGCATGCCTGTACTTGGTTTACGGCATCTACATCCATCTCCATGCCTGTGAGGACAAAGGTAGACATCATCAAAACCGAATGCTTCTAATTCTTGAATAAAGTCATCTACAGTTGCTTGTCCATCGGCAATACCAGGTTGGTTTGTAAAGGAAAATAGTTTTATATTTTTTTCTTTTAGTGCAAGTAAGGAGTTTGGTGTAAATGGAAACAAGGTAAATTCCCCTGGATAATGTATGGTTGTATCTCCTCCAATTGTTCCATCACGGTCGATAAAAATAGCTTGAATGTTTGTCATAGTAATAGTTCCCTTCAAATAGTAAATTAAAAATATTTCACAAATCGATATCCGTTTACTTCATATCCTAATTTCTTATAGAATGGGTGAGCTTCTGTTCGTTGAGTACCACTTACAAGCCACGTTCCAATACAATTATGCTCTTTCTGTTTTTACTTCGCATGTGGCAGAAAAAGGCCCTGACCGCTGCTATGCATGGCCAGATGCTCTCTCCCACCTAAAAAGAGGTGGTTTTATGTCGTTTTTTTAAATTGATGTATATATATCGTTTACAGTGGCTTTTCGAATGTGAAATGTCATACAACCAACTCCATATGTAATAAATTAAGAATCTCAAACTTTAAATATTCTGTAAAATGATAGCTTTTCCTTCTTTTAAAATCGATAATCATTGAAATAGATGTATAAAGTGATATTTTAGAAGGGAGTATGCTATAATTTTCCTGGAGTTTATTGTAAGTTGGAAGAGGGGAAGCAATTTGTTACAAGTCCATATTCGCTCAGCGGGTTATGAAACAGGAAAAAAAACAATCCATGATATAGCATTTTCAATTGAAAAAGGTGAATTGGTTGCACTCATTGGTGCAAATGGTGCTGGGAAAAGTACGACAATTAAATCAATACTTGGTTTACTTGCAAATATGGACGGTGAAATATCGTTTGGTGAAAAGAACAATCCATATGCATATGTGCCAGAACAGCCAACTTATTATGATTATTTAACATTATGGGAACATATTGAATTGTTAATGGCTGCACGCGGATGTGAAGTAGGAAGTTGGGAGAAAAGAGCAGAGGAATTATTACATATGTTCCGAATGGAAAAGCATAAACATGAATATTTATCCAAGTTTTCAAAAGGTATGAAACAAAAATCAATGCTCATTCTCGCGTTTTTAACAGAATCAGATTTTTATATTATCGATGAACCTTTTATTGGCTTAGATCCAGTAGCGACACAAGATTTTTTGAACTTTTTATATAAGGAAAAAGAGCGTGGAGCAGGAATCTTACTTTGCACGCATGTACTTGATACAGCGGAAAGAATTTGCGAGCGATTTTTACTTATTTCACAAGGTACATTAGTAGCGAATGGCCATTTAGAGACGATCCAATCATTAGCACAAATGCCAGGAAGTCGATTATTAGATTGTTTTGATGCAATCGTAAGGCGGGAACAACATGATGAAACAACAATTTTATAAGCGCTTGCGTCATGAATGGCAAAGAAAATGGAAATCAATTCGTTCTGTAACGGATTGGACAGTAGCATTATATTTTGTTATTCCATCAATTATATTTAGTGGTATTTATTATCGTTCTTTATGGAAAAGAGAGTTATCTGCGGAAGAATCAGTTTATTTTTTACTCGGTTTGTTTACATTTTGTTTTATTACATACTCAAGAGGAACGCGTTCGTTTTTTGAACAAGCAGATAGTTTGTTTTTAATTCAACATCCAGTACATATGAAAAAACTAATGAAATATGGGATATTGTATACATGTATTCGAATTGCTATAACAAATATAGCTGTGACATTAGTTCTGTTACCTATATTTATTAAAAGCATGAATGCGTCTATTTTACAAGTTGTATCATTTTGGGTATCCTTTACTGTTTTTCGATTTATGTTATCACTATTAGTAAGGTATATTGATGTACGCGGGGGAAAGCGATGGGTATTATGGATTGTAAAGATCGTACTATTTTGCCTTAGTTTTATTTGTGTTGGTAGTGGTGTGTTTTTAGGATTCAAAAACCTAGCTTATTCAATACCATTTATTATTGTATTACTTATAAGTAGTGTAGTTTTAATAAAGGAAAAAATGAATTATCAGCGTTTCTTTTTTAAAGAAGTTGAAAAAGAAAAAACAGAGAGTATGCGCTGGACGATGGAAATTATGCAATTTAGCGGTCAAGTAACAAAGCAAAGTACGAGTTCGAAACCATGGTTGTTTCCACGATCGAAACATATACTTGGAAATAAAGCCGATTCGCGTATTATTGAATCATTTTTAAAAGAATATTTTCGATCGGGTGCTTCTTTAAGTTTTTATATTAAAATTATTTCCATGAGTGCAGTCTCTATAAAAATTGCGCCTTGGTGGATTGCGCTTATTATTATTGTATTTTCTTGTGTTGCGATTGCACGTTATTCAGGCGATCAATGGAATGAGTTTACGAAAAAAATGTTTCTTCAATTATATTGTGAACAAGGGAAATTAATATGGTTGAGGAGTAGAGCAGAAATGTATCTATTTATTCCAGCTGTATTCATATATGGGACGGTAATACTTGCTCAGTTTTATTTATTACCAGCTATAATCATAGGGATTGCTATAATAGTATTAATTGGATGGATTGCATTTACACCTTGGAAAATTTATGTAAAATAAGTCTTGCGGGAAGCTTTTGATACATTCCAATATAAATCTTAGAAATTTCATATGTTTCACCAGACTGTAATTGGTCAATAAATTGCTCTATATCTAGTTGAGTGTACTCAGAATGCTTTTTTATTGTTGCATTCTAAGAAGTCTTCAGTACTTAAAAAAATTAAACAATTGATTTAACGGGTATAATAATTTTGTTATCATTTATGAATAGATAATATAACTCCTTGGAAAGGTACCTTGCAGCAGGGGGACCTTTTCTTTGCACCCTCTTAAATAATTTCACATACCATAATTGAAATAAAAAATTTATTTTTGTATTTAAGGGGATTTCATGCTAAGAATATTTTAATAGTACCAGAAGCAAACCTTTACCTATATAATGTATTTTTTAATTCCTTATCTAATAATTGTAGTTTTTCTGTAAGACTCATTGAAGACACAAAAATAGCCAGCCTTTTATGAGTACTTCATGAAAGGCTGGCTATGGCCGAAGTGCCTCTTTTTTAGTCTGTAATGGACTGATAAATAAAATATAATAGAACAAAAATGCTTATGGCGGAGTACATGACATCTAGTGTCACAAAAATTCCTCCTCAAATTTGATGTACTTATATTGTATGAAGTCGTACAATTTCATATTCAAGGGAAAAATATGTGAACGTTAATAAATTTGTAAAGTGCAAAAATTATAATCATTTTGTATAATGGAAGAAACAACCGTTATATAAAGTGAAAATATAATAAGTGAAAGGGGAGGAAATGAAAAATGCCAAATTGGTTTAGAAAGACCTTAGTCGCATTAATTACCGTATTTACATTTGGCTTAGTGACGCCTCCTTCTATTTTGCTGGATAATGCAAAAGCAGCGGACAAGCCTACAAGTACAAGGCAACAAAATTTGGAGCAGACGTCCTATACATATGAAGAAAATCGAGAAAGGTTAACCACAGATACCTTTATCACCTATGCAATGCAAGAGGCTGAAAAACAATCTATGCAAAAGTTTGGTTCTAAAATTGGTCCTGTTATTGAAGATGAGTTTAAAGATATTATTTTACCTAAAATAGAAGAGGCAATTGCTGAACTTACAACAGATGTACCTGAAGAATCATTACAATCATTAGCAATTTCACAGAAACCAGCAGGCGGTAATAACGAAAAGATTTTTCATGTATATGATACGAAAACAGGGAATGATTTACTACGTTTCCATGTAAGGCGGGATCATCCACCACAAGATGGATATTATTTTAATTTTCACTATCATAGCTTCGATGACGGATATATAGCGCATCATGAGTTAGGGGACATTTATTGGAATACGAACGTACCGCCGAAATGGTTGTCATAATGGAAAGAACAAGAGAAAATCTTGTTCTTTTTTATTTGTATTAAAGGTGAAGTGCACTGTATTGTTGAATAAAATATGTTTAGATGAAAAAGAAGCTAGGGGAGTATGTGTAATGCAAAAATACATTGTTTTTGACTTTGACGGCACGTTAGTAGATTCACAAAATATATTTGTTCCGATTTATAATCAACTCGCTGAGAAGCATGGATATAAAACGATAAGTGAGGAAGAGATTGAGCCTTTACGAAAATTATCTATTCCTGAAAGGTGTAAAAAGCTTCATGTACCTCTGTATAAACTTCCTATATTAGCATTAGAGTTTTATAAATTGTATCAACCTGCTATAAAAGACCTTGTTTTATTTCATGGGATGAAGGATGTATTAGATGAATTACATGAAAAAGGCTATGGAATAGCGGTCATATCTTCAAATTCAGAAGAGCATATTAAGGCATTCTTGCATAACAATCAAATAGAAAATATTGAAGAAGTATATTGTTCTAAAAATTTGTTTGGTAAAGATAAAATCATCAAGAAATTTTTGAAAGAAAAAAAGTTAACAGAAGCTGATATGTTGTATGTTGGTGATGAACAACGAGATATAGTTGCGTGTAAAAAAGCTGGTGTAAATGTCATATGGGTTGGATGGGGGTATGATGTGTTAGAGACGGTAAAAGAAGATTCCCCAGATTATATGGTGAATACACCGAATGAAATTTTACATGTAGTTGCATCTGTCTATTAAAATGACAGAAGGGAAACGAAGGGGATGAAGCAGTTTGAACCTAGTATCCATCATATTGAATTTTGGATAGAAAATTTAGAGGACTGAAATTAGTATCCCGTATTCGATTGGACAAATTCAAGGTTATTTTAATGGGGAAATCCCAGAAGAGTTTTGGAGGTTATATTCTGTGTACGTAGGCATGACCATCTTTTCATCGGTTGTATGGTCTTTAAGGGTAGCGCCGCACATATTAGATGACATGTTGGAGCGTCTTTATGTTACTTTAGAAGATCATAAAAACTTCGAATTATTGCAGCCGACATGGTTTCAACCTGAAATGATTTATATGAACAATAGTTGAACAGCGAATGGTAGGTGTGAATTTACACCTACCATTAAAAATTACCATTCACTATCATTTAATAGATATAAAGCTGTTTTTAAATCTACATCTTCCTCTATATGCTCAGGAGTCCATGGAATATATAGGTGCGGTTGTATTCCGATTCCAGACATTCCTTCGCCTTTATCCACAATGGAAAGCCTTGAGGTAGGATAATAAAGTGCAAATGTATCATCCCATTCCATCACGGCTAAATTAGAATAATCATTTACACCAGCTGTTGGGCGTCCGATTACTTTCACTTTAGATGATTTCTTGCATGTTTCTACAAAGGAATCGCCAGAGCTTACACATGTTACATCTGTTAATACAACTACTTTACTGGGTGTTTCTCGTCCGTGTATTTTTAATGTTTGTAGTTCGGGTGGTAATCCAGATGTATCAAATGTAACGAAACCTTTATTATAATTCTTTTTTAAATCATGGATAAACATATCGGAAAATAATTTTGAAACGTCATCTAGAGATTCTTGATTTTCTATTTGAAAGTTTTTCATTCGCAAATCATAGTTTCGTTTTGTATGATTTAGTTGCATTGTATCTGGAGAATCGAAAAGGGGAATTTCTTTATCTTCAAATAAATAAGGAAGTAAGTTGAAATAAGAATCATCACTTCCACCACGATTTTCTCGAACATCGATAATTAAATTTGGAAAAGAGTCTAGTTCATGCTTATGGTTAACAATTAATTGATTGATGGCTTCAGCATTTCCGAAATCTGTTAATTTCATTAACAGTGTATCGTGATTATACTTTTCTAATGAATAGATAGGTACGTATTCACTTGGCAAATATTTTTGTAAAGAGATCGTTGTGATGTTTCCAACTTCATCTATTATGTCACAACTTAATGATTTGGATAAAATATGTCTCCATTTTTCACGTTCATATGTACTCTCTGATAAATATCTTTTATATTTTATTAATAAATCAGGGATTTTTATATGATCTAACGCAATAATTACTTGCCCTTTTGTTACTCGTTTTTCTTGGCCAACTGCTGTAATATATAATCGGTCTTCATATCTTTTCACTTGAAAACCAACACTGTTAAGTGGTTGCTCATTAGAAATAATTCTGAAAAACATATGATCATCTTTAAAGTCAATTAAGTAGTCTTGTACAATTTCGGCAAATTGAAATGGTGATAACTCTCCTCGTTTCTCTAATTTTTCAATCTTATTTAAATATGTAGTAGAATCGTCCCATCCTTTTTTATCAATACATCCTGAATAATCGTGATGAGTAATTGAAACAACTTCTCTAAAAATTTCTGTGTACATAGCTGTTCCTCCTGATAATTTATTTAATCGAATAATAGAATAGTATTCTTCATTATGCTGTTTTTTCCTTTATTCTTCAGAATGTTGGGGAAAGAGGAGTTAGGAGATTTTTGATTTTGGAATTATTTATCGGGAAATCGATATACTTTGTCGAAGCGTTGATATATTTGAATTTATGCCGATATAATTTCATTTACCATTTCTCCATCATAAGAAATTCTCTTTCTTGTTCATTTTGTAACACTTTTTTCAACAGAATCAAAAATAGAGGAAAGATATTCTTCCCTCTATCATTAAGAATTCTTATTTTACTTTTGTAAATGTAAGAGGTTGAGTACTTAAAGTAGCTGGTACATGTAATTGGAGAGTTGGAAATTCCCCGCTCACATTCATTTCATAAGCAAACAACAGATTCATTTTCGTTTGGAATAAGTTAACTGGTGCAGAGAATATATCGTAATGATGATGTTGCAATGGAATGTCCATCTCCATGAATTGTACATATAGCTTTTCATTTTCTTTATACACTTGTAATGTTCCGTAAGCAGGATGTTCAAATGTTCCAGTGTAGTCTTCTAATGTGTGGGAAGGTACAGTCCCTTTTATTTGCTCAGGAAGAGATTCGGTTGCTTCTTTCATCATTTCTTTTATCTTTTCAGTATCTTCTACAGCACGTTTATGCCAGTCAATTGTTTCTAATCCGAGAAGCTCGTCATAAATTTGGGTTGCAAGATAAGTAGGGAGTAATGTACTTCCAGAGTTCGTTAGTATGACAAGTCCTATATTTTCTTTCGGCATGAATGAGACAAGTGCAGTAAATCCATCGATATTTCCACCGTGATGAATTACTTTATAACCGCGATAGGCACTAATAAACCAACCAAGTCCATAGCTGTTTAATGGAGATTCAGGAGTTGATAAAAATGGTTGATCAGGAATTGTATTGTGCGGTGTATACATTTGTTGTAATAATTCAGAAGAAATTAATTCGTGATCTCCAGATTTCCCCTGATTTAAATGGAGAAGTACCCATTTTGCCATATCTTCAATTGTAGAGTTAATACATCCAGCAGCCCCAACTGTATCGATATTTCGGAATGGAATTTCTTTTATCTCACCATTATCTTCAATATAAGGTAATGCGTAGTCATTCGTATTTTGCGAGTCCGTAACAGAGAAGTTCGTTTGTTGCATGTGAAGAGGCTCTAAAATATGTTCCGTCACGTATTGTTCCCATGTTTGGTTTGTGATGCGTTCTACCATATAGCTGATTGTTGCATACATTAAGTTGTTATATAAGAATGCTGTGCGAAATGGTGCATCAAGTGATAAATGTTTTATTTTTTCAACGATATCTTTTCGAGTTAAGGAAGAGCTGTACCAAAGGGCATCATGACGGCTTACTCCAGTACGGTGAGAAGCTAAATCACGCCCTGTAATTTGTGAGCTAGCGAATATATCAGATAAGGAGAAGTTAGGTATATATGATTGAACGGGAGTATCCCAATCAAACTTTTTTTGCTGTGCTAATAGACTTAAAGAAAGCGTACCAAATGCCTTTGTCGCAGACCCAATTGCAAAATGTGTTTGCGGTGTAACAGCTTCTTTTTTCTCTACATTACGATAGCCAAATCCCTCTGAAACAATGACTTCCCCATCTTTTATAATTGCTACAGCAGCCCCAGGAACACGTAAATCTTTCATCATTTTTTCAACTGTCTCTTGTAATGTATTTAAAACAGGAGTTTCAATTTTAGACATACCTCTAACCTCCAAATATAATTTTTACCTTCCGCACTATACTTTCTGTAATAGAAAATAAAAACCTTTTAAAATATTGAAAGTTAATAATTTTGTAATAATAAATGAAATTATTATTTATTTAGAATTTTATTTTTATTATAATTAATTTAGATAAAAAATGAGAGGAGAAGGTGAAGAAGTATGCTAACGATAAAGAAAACGCTTTGTGATAATAAAGTTAATCCGATAGGGATAGATTCAAAAGTCGTAAAAATTAGTTGGCAACTGAAATCTAATAGACGAAATGTTATACAGAGTGTATATCAATTGCAAGTAGCGGCTGATATGGAATTCCAAACGCTATTATTTGATTCTCATAAAGTAAAATCAGATCAAAGCTTACATATGCCAATAAATTCGTTCCAATATAAAGCGGAAACACGTTATTTCTACCGAGTAAAGGCGTGGGATAATCAAGGAGAGGAATCAGCCTGGTCAGAAGTTGCTTTCTGGGAGACTGGATTGCTTATGGGAGAAAACTGGGAAGGGGAATGGGTTGCTTCCCAAAAAGAAAGAACACAAGTTATGTCTTTTAACAAAACATTTCATGTTGAGAAAATAGTAAAAAGAGCGCGATTGTATATTACAAGCTTAGGGTTATACGAAGCTTGTTTAAACGGGGAGCGTGTAGGGGATTATTACTTTACTCCTGGATGGACGAGCTATGATAAACGAATACTGTATCAAACTTATGATGTAACAAAAATGCTCCAAAGTAAGCAAAATGATATTTGTGTATTAGTTGGAAATGGGTGGTTTAAAGGGCCGCTTACAATGCGTGGTGTACGTAATAATTATGGAAATCAAGGTGCAATAATTGCCCAAATTCATATAACATATGAGGATGGAACAAAAGAAAAAATTGTAACAGATGAAACGTGGAAAGTAACAAAAAGTCCGATTTTGTATTCAGAAATTTATAATGGGGAAGTTTACGATGCTAGATTAGAAGAAATTGAGCAAGAAATAGAAGATGTGAAAACGATAAACCATTCAAAACAAACCATAGTAGCACAAGAAAATGAGCCAGTTCGTCAAATGAAGAGAATAAAACCAATTGCTATTTCAAGGCTGCAAAATCATGAGTGGTTAATTGATATGGGGCAAAATATGGTGGGATGGGTACGTTTTACAATCCATCATGCTTATGCCGGGCAAAAAGTAGAACTGCATCATGCTGAAATATTAGATAAAAACGGTGTTTTTTATACAGGGAATCTTCGAAAGGCAAAGCAACAAATTGTGTATATTGCGAAAGGTGAAGAAATAGAAACATTTGAGCCTCATTTTACGTTCCAAGGCTTTAGGTATGTGAAAATAAGTGGTTTAACTCACCGACCTGAAATTGAAGATTTTGAAGGAATTGTTTTGCATACTGATATGAAGAGTGCGACACAATTTGAGACATCCAATTTACTTATAAATAAGCTACACCATAATGTAGAATGGGGACAGCGCGGGAACTTTCTTGATGTACCAACAGATTGCCCGCAGCGTGATGATCGGCTTGGATGGACGGGAGATGCACAAGTGTTTATTGGAACAGCGACGCAAATAATGGATGTGCAATTATTTTTTAAAAAGTGGTTGGAAGACTTATTGTTGGATCAAAATAAAAATGGTGCAGTTCCGCTTGTTGTTCCAGATGTGTTTGGAAAGCGTGAAGACTTCAATCTTGATACTTCAGGTGGATGGGGAGATGTAGCAATTATTTGTCCTTGGGTGCATTATTTACATTATGGAGATGTAGCGATTTTAGAAAATCAATATGAAAGTATGAAAAAGTATATAGATTATATAAGAGTACAAGGAGAAAATGAGTACATTTGGGATACTGGATATCATCTAGGGGATTGGCTTGCCTTAGATACAAAGGAAGGGATATATGAAGGTGGAACAGATAAACATTTCATTGCAACAGCTTTCTATGCCTATTCAACATCAATATTACAGCAGATTGCAGCTATTTTAGGAAAACGAGAAGATGAGCAGTTTTATGAAAATTTGCACATGAATATAGTAAAGGCGTTTCAAGATGAGTTTGTTACACAAAATGGAAGACTAACTTCTGATACGCAAACTGCACATGTATTAGTACTAATGTTTGATTTAGTAAATGATAAAATAAAGAAGAGGGTATTAAAACGATTGATTGAGCTACTAAAGGAAAATAAATATCATTTAACAACTGGATTTATAGGTACGCCGTATTTGAATTTGGTACTAAGTAAATTCAATCGTCATGACCTTGCATGTCAGCTTCTATTTCAGGAGGGTTATCCCTCTTGGTTATATCAAGTGAAAAAAGGGGCTACAACAATTTGGGAACACTGGGATGGAATAAAAGAGGACGGTACACTTTGGAGTGACGATATGAACTCTTACAATCATTATGCGTATGGCTCCATTGCAGACTGGATTTATCGATACGTCGTTGGATTGGAAGTAGATGTGATGAAACCTGCATATAAACATTTTTATATTCAGCCGCATTTTAATTCTAAGTTAGAGTGGATAAAGGTAAGGCGTGAAACAGCTTATGGAGAAATTAAAATTGAATGGCGTATAGAAGCTGAACAAGCAATATTAAATATTTCTGTGCCAACTAATACAACGGCAACGTTGCGAATAGGGGAAGATCAATGGAAGCCATTACATACATTAGAAGAGAAATTAGGATCGGGCGATTATGAATTTAGATTTTGTAAAAACATAAATGCATTCGCAGAATTCTGTTAATTATAGAAATGTTTTTTTTATTAATTAGGCTTGTTAAATCTGTTATTATTATTGTGGTTGTTAATAATATGATAAACTCCATATAGAAAAGATTGAAAGAGGGTTTTCTTACATATGAAACATGCTGAATATGAATACTTAAATTTGTGCCGCCATGTTATGGAACATGGTACAAAAAAAGAAGATCGCACAGGGACAGGGACTGTATCTGTATTTGGATATCAAATGCGTTTTGACCTTAGCAAAGGTTTTCCTTTATTAACGACAAAACGTGTTCCATTCCGCTTAGTAGCAAGTGAACTTCTTTGGTTTATGAAAGGTGATACGAATATTCGTTATTTACTTCAAAATAACAATAATATTTGGAATGAATGGGCGTTTAAAAGCTGGGTAGAAAGCGATGCTTATAAAGGGCCAGATATGACAGACTTCGGACTGCGCTCGCAGCAAGATGAAGAATTTAAGAAACAATATGATGAGCAAATGGAATTATTTAAAAAGAATGTTTTAGAAGATGATGACTTTGCGAAGAAATATGGATATTTAGGAGATGTATACGGAAAACAGTGGCGTGCTTGGAAAACAACAGCAGGTGAGACAATTGATCAGTTACAAGATGTAATTGAAATGATTAAGAAAACACCAGACTCACGCCGTTTAATTGTTTCGGCATGGAATCCTGAAGATGTGCCAAGTATGGCATTGCCGCCTTGCCACACACTATTCCAATTTTATGTAGCAGATGGAAAGCTTTCATGTCAGTTATATCAAAGAAGTGGTGACATTTTCCTTGGCATTCCATTTAATATTGCAAGTTATTCACTGTTAACGCACTTAATTGCACATGAATGTGGTCTAGAAGTAGGAGAATTTGTTCATACAATTGGAGATGCACATATTTATACAAATCATTTCGAACAAGTAGAGAAGCAGTTAGCGCGTGAACCGCGCCCATTCCCGACACTTACATTAAACCGAGATGTGAAATCTGTGTTTGATTTTGAAATGGAAGATTTAACATTAGAAGGATATGATCCACATCCAGCAATTAAAGCACCAGTTGCAGTGTAATTGTAAAAGGAGATGAAAACATGATTATTTCATTTATGGTCGCAATGGATGAAAATAGGGTAATCGGTAAAGATAATAAATTACCGTGGTATTTACCAAGTGAGCTACAATATGTTAAGAAAACGACAATGGGACATCCACTTATTATGGGGAGAAAAAACTATGAAGGAATCGGAAGACCGCTTCCAGGAAGACGGAATATTATCGTAACACGCAATACGGATTATCACGTAGAAGGCTGTGAAATCGCGCATTCTGTGGAAGAAGTTTTTGAACTTTGTAAGAATGAAGAAGAAATTTTTATTTTTGGTGGAGCTCAAATTTATGAGTTGTTTTTACCCTATGTAGAAAAGTTATATATAACGAAAATCCACTATGCATTTGAAGGGGATACGTTCTTCCAAGAGATTGATATGAAAGATTGGAAAGAAGTGTTTGTAGAGAAAGGTGTGACGGATGAAAAAAATCCGTACACATATTACTACCATATATATGAAAAGCAGCAATAACAAAAAGATTGATGTGAATGGGAATGTTCACATCAATCTTTTTATTTACATAACTAGATAGAACTTTATGAGTAGGTTTCGTTGATGCTATAATGAGAGCTAGCATGTGTGTTATATTATGGGATTAGAAAATAATTTGAAGTACAATTTCTTTGTTTAGCAAAAGGAGGAGAATCGGTTGAAAAAATTATGGGGGTTGCTTTTTCTATGTTTTGCACTCGCACTAGTTGGATGTAGTAAAGAAGAAAAGCCAGAGCAGGCATTTGATACATATGCAAAAGCATGGAATGAGCAAAAATTTGCAGATATGTATGATCAGTTGTCAGAAAATGCAAAAAAAACCATTTCAAAAAAAGAATTTACAGAGAAGTATGAAAAGATTTATGCAGGTATAGAAGTTAAAAATTTAAAAGTAGAAACAGGAAAAGTAAAAGAGGATGAACAAGATAACGGACCTGTTCCTTTTAAAGTGAGCATGGATACAGTGGGCGGGAAAATTTCCTTCTCACATGAGGCAAAATTAGTGAAGGAAAAAAATGGAGATAAAGAATCTTGGAAAATAGATTGGACTCCAGATTTCATTTTTCCAGGTATGACAAAAGATACTAAAATACGTATGCAAACATTCCAAGCAAAGCGCGGGGAAATATATGATCGTAATGGAAAAGGACTTGCTACGAATGGAAAGGCGTCTGAAGTCGGCATTATTCCGGGGAAATTAGGAGATACTGCAGCACAGACAAAAGAAACAATAGCAAAACTATTAAATATGTCAGTAGAAGAAATTGATCAAAAGTTAAATGCGAAATGGGTAAAACCAGATTACCTTGTGCCAATTGGTATTTTACAAGAAGGTGCAATGCAGAATGATTATATTAATTTACCGGGCGTTGCAACGCGTTCTGTAAATGTTCGTACCTATCCATTAGGCGAAGCTGCAGCTCATTTAACAGGTTATATAGGAAAAGTAAATGCTGAAGATTTGAAGACGCTTGCAAAAAAGGGGTATCAAGCTGATGACCCTGTGGGGAAAGCTGGTTTAGAGCAAGTGTTTGAAGAGAAGCTACGTGGTAAAAAAGGGGGCCGCGTCTTTATGGAGGATGCACAAGGGAAAGAGATAAAAGATTTAGTGAAAACAGAAGCGGAAGATGGACAAAATGTTACTTTAACAATTGATAGCACAGTGCAGGAGAAAATCTTCAATGAAATGAAAGGGGAAGCAGGTTCAAGTGCAGCGATAGATCCACAAACTGGTGAAACAATTGCTCTTGTAAGTAGCCCAGCTTATAACCCTAATGTAATTGTGAGAGGTGCATCAAAAGCACAGCGTGAAGCGTGGAATAATGATCCGAAAAAACCGATGACGAATCGATTTACACAATTATCTGTGCCAGGTTCCGTATTTAAGCCTATTACAGGTGCAATCGGTCTTGAAACAAAAACACTTGATCCAAAAGAAGAATTAAAAATTGAAGGGCTGAAATGGACGAAAGATTCTTCTTGGGGAAATTATTATGTAACACGTGTGAAAGATGCGAGTCCAATCGATTTTGATAAAGCAATGAAGTATTCCGATAACATTTACTTTGCACAACAAGCTATAAAAATTGGAAAAGATAAATTTATGAGTGAAGCAAAGAAATTTGGATTCGATGAAAAATTACCAATCGAATACGGATTCCCAGTTTCAAAAATCGCAAAAGATGATATTAAAAATGATATTCAAATGGCTGATACTGGATATGGACAAGGCCAAGTGTTAATGACACCTCTTCATTTAGCGTTAACGTATGCACCAATTGTGAATGACGGGAATATACCGTCTCCGCATCTTATTAAAGATGATAAACAAACAAAACCTTGGAAAGAAAATGTAATTTCTAAAGGAAATCAGGAGATATTAAAAAATGCGTTAACAAAAGTAATTAATGATCCAGATGGTACAGGGAAAATTGCTAAGATTGATGGAATGACTCTTGCTGGTAAAACTGGGACAGCTGAGTTAAAAGAATCAAAAGAAGCAGAGGGCAAAGAGCTTGGGTGGTTTGCTGCATTTGATGTGAACTCACCAAATATGATTGTTACAATGATGATTGAAGATGTAAAGGGTAGAGGTGGAAGTAACGTTCCAGCTGAAAAAGTAAAACACGTTTTTCAAAAGTAATATGTGATAAAAAGCTATCTCTCTGAAATGTAGAGATAGCTTTTTTATAGGAAGAATTTTTAAATTCATATACTAAGCTGAGGTGAAACAACGTAGCTTATTAACTTACGAAAAAAAAGTAACTATTTTTCGTTGACAAATAAAATATATTTTTGTATTATACTTACATAAGGTAAGTAATTTACTTTTTAAAAATAAATCTCGAATTAAAGATAAAATGAATAAAGGGAGAGAACAAAATGACAAAAGTACTATTTATTACAGCAAATCCAAATTCAGCAGAAGCATCTTTCGGTATGGCAGTAGGGGAAGCTTTCATTGAAGCGTATAAAAATGAACATCCACAAGATGAAGTTGTAACAATTGACTTATTTAACACGACAGTACCAGCAATTGATGCAGAGGTATTTGCAGCTTGGGGTAAATTTGCGGCAGGTGAAGGTTTTGAAGCATTAAATGAAAGTCAACAACAAAAAATTGCAGCAATGAACACAAACTTAGAAACATTTATGAATGCCGATCGTTATGTGTTTGTAACACCAATGTGGAACTTCAGCTATCCACCAGTAGTAAAAGCATACTTAGATAATTTATCTATCGCAGGTAAAACATTTAAATATACTGAAAATGGTCCAGTTGGATTACTAGAAGGTAAAAAAGCACTTCACATTCAAGCTACAGGTGGTATTTATTCTGAGGGAGCATACGCAGCAATGGACTTCGGACGTAAACATTTAAATGCAGTATTAGGATTTATGGGTGTGTCTGATGTAGAATATCTTGCAGTTGAAGGCATGAATGCAAATCCTGAAAAAGCACAAGAAATTAAAGAAGCAGCAATTGCGAATGCGCGTGAATTAGCAAAACGTTTCTAATATAGAAAACTCAAAAATGTCCAAACGCTTGTCGTTTGGACATTTTTTCTTCTTTTTCCTTCGTTTGTCTAGTATAATGAAGGACGGAATGATAATAGGTGGGGGTTCTGTATGATTCAAACGTTTTTTAAAATCTTTTATTTAATTTTAATTGTAATTGGCATTACACCGAGGTTATGGCGAATACAGGGTAAAGTAAAAACACTATCGCCACAAGAAAAAGATCGCCTTGTGTATAAAACAACAAATTGGTTTGGTAAGAAGATGGTTCGTGTAGCGGGATCGACTGTACAAGTAAATGGACTTGAAAACGTGCCGAAAGATCAACCGGTACTTGTTGTAAGTAATCATCAAAGTGATATGGATATCCCAGTTTTACTAGGTTACTTAAATAAACCAATCGGATTTGTTTCAAAAGTGGAAATTAAAAAATTTCCGATTGTACGAACTTGGATGGAATTGATGAATTGTGTGTTCATGGATCGTAGGGATCGTCGTCAATCTCTACAGGCTATTAAAGATGGAATTGAACGGTTAAAGAGCGGCCATTCTATTGTAATTTTTCCAGAAGGAACGCGTAGTAAAGGTGGCGAAATAGGAGATTTTAAAGCTGGTAGTTTTCATCTTGCTGTAAAATCTGGTGTGGCTATATTGCCAGTAACTTTAGATGGAACATATACGATGTTTGAAGCAAATGGAAATCGAATGAAGCCAGCACATGCAACGATAACAATTTCGAAACCAATTACACCTGAGCAATATGCAAGTATGGATGTTAAAGAACTAACACAGCATACAAAAGATATTATTGCGGCTCAATTACATAAATAATAACAAAGTCTCAGCTTGAAAAGCTGAGACTTTGTTATTATTTATGCGACAGGTAAGACATAAAATAGTACGCAGAAAAACATCATTGCACTACCGCCTAGTACGAAAAGGTGCCAAATTGCGTGATTGAAAGGTAGCTTTTCCCACAGAAAGAAGATAGCTCCTACTGAATATAAAATTCCACCTGTTAAAAGTAAGGAAAATCCGTGTCCAGTTAAATTTTCATAAAGTGGTTTAATGGCAACAATAATGAGCCAGCCCATAATGACATAGCACAGTGTTGACATTTTAATAAAACGACGTACAAAGAAAATTTTAAAGATGATCCCACCGATGGCAAGGGTCCAAATAATTGCAAGTAGTGTCCATCCAAGGGGACCGCGCAGTGTAATGAGTAAAAAAGGTGTATATGTGCCAGCAATCAATAAATAGATAGCAGAGTGATCTAAAATGGTAAATAATTTTTCTACTTTTGGATGATGGATACTGTGTAGTAGTGTAGAAAATAAGTATAGTAGAAACATGCTCACACCATAAATAGTAAATCCAACAATAGCAGAGGCTGTACCATGTTTGGAAGCATGAATAATTAATATAATTAAGGCCGGGATACTTAAAATAGCCCCGATTCCATGAGTAATCGCATTGGCAATCTCTTCTTTTACGAATTGTGTCATTTTTGTTATTTTTTGCGTCATGATTTGAATCCTTTCTATTATGATGAAATAAGATATCATTTCTTTTACCATACCATATGCAATAAAAATAGAAAATGAAATTTGTATAACCGACTATATTTTTTGATTTTTTCGACAAATGATATCGGATACATTGACGTTTACAGACTTTTTTGACAAAATGAAATTATGGGATAGTAGAATAAGAAATCTACTTATAAGGGAGATGGGAAAAATGTTATCAAATATCGGCTTTCCAGGGTTAATTTTAATTTTAGTAGCTGTACTGATATTATTTGGTCCTAAAAAATTACCAGAAATCGGACGTTCTTTAGGTGAGACGTTAAAAGAATTTAAAAAATCCACAAGAGAATTAACGGATGATACGTTTCAGGACAAAGAAAAAAATAAATAAAAGCTAGGTGTAAGGCGCTTAACTTTTTATACTCACTTTCCTACTTTATGGAAATGATAATAAACGATTTGTATTCATTCTTCTAGGGGAAATAGCAGAATTTGGATTGGATGAGAGAAGTGTGGTGAAAGAGATGGAAGATCGAGAGATGAGTATAGTAGAACATATTGTGGAACTTCGAAAGCGCGTAATAATTACTGTCTTATCATTCGTAGTATTTTTGATAATTGGTTTTGTTTTCACCAAAGATATTTATTTTTGGCTTGTAAAAGATTTACCGATGAAATTGACAGTTCTCGGTCCAAGTGATGTATTATGGATCTTTTTCTCGATTGCTACTGTATTTGCCATTGTTTGTACAATTCCGCTAGCAGCGATGCAACTTTGGTTATTTGTGAAACCAGGTTTACACCCACGTGAACAAAAAATGACATTAATGTACATTCCTGTATTATGTGTATTGTTTATAGCAGGTTTATGTTTCGGATATTTTATTGTGATGCCTTTCTTATTTCATTTTTTAACGACAATAGGTAATGAAATGTTTCATACAATGTTTACGACGGAAAAATATTTTCATTTTGTATTAAATTTAACAGTTCCATTTGCAGTTATATTTGAATTGCCAGTTGTCGTTATGTTTTTAACAAGCATTGGGTTATTAACGGCTGGATTTCTTCAGCAAGTTAGAAGATATGCTTATGTTATATTGATTGTTATTGCTTCTTGTATATCTCCTCCAGATTTTTTATCACATAGTTTAGTAGCGGTACCGCTAATTTGTATTTATGAAATAAGTATCGCGTTATCAAAAATTGTAAGTAAAAGAAAACGAAGACGAGAAGAAGAAATGCAGTCAAAAAGTGCCTCATTATAAAGGCACTTTTTTTTATTTATTTGTTATACTATATTTATAATCGTATACAATATAAAGAAGAAAAAAAATATAGAATCTCCGAAATTTAGACAAACTTTTCACCATTGTAAGTTTATACTGAAGTTATAAATCCAATGAAAAAGAGGATTGATATCGTGATCATGAAAAGTTTTTATTTCACTCATTCAACAGGGAATTGTATTAAAATATTTGAAATTCCTGTCCTACAAGCACAGCATCCGTTAGCATTTCTAATTCAGTCGCGTCTTCAATTATTTATCGCTAAAATTCAAAAACAAAAACAACCGAGATTCTCATACTCTTTTCGCGAATATTTACAAAGCTGCTTAAAGTGGAATGATTATTCGAATGTGTATAAAACAAATACTCTTGAAAAAAATGCATAATTGAAAGTAACGACAGCGTAAATGCACCCTGTCGTTTTCTTTTTAGGCATAAAATAGAAGATTTTTATTGAAAAATGGTTTCAAATGGTTGAAAGCATTGGGAATGCTAGTATAATAACAAGGAGAGCGTATTGGAAAGGGAAGAAGTAGAATATGCAAAAAATTAAAATTGTTACAGACTCAACGGTGGATTTATCACAAGACGTGATTGAAAAATATGATATTCATGTTATCCCATTATCCATTTCTGTGAATGGAAAAACATACTTAGATCGTGTGGACCTACAACCGGATGAATTTATTGAAGAAATGGAAAAGTCAGAAGAATTACCAAAAACATCACAACCGGCGGTCGGATCATTTGTTGAAATGTACGATCGTTTAGGAGAGGACGGTAGCCAAGTTCTATCCATTCACTTAACACACGGTTTAAGTGGATCAGTTGCGACAGCTAACACTGCAGCAACAATGACTGATACAAAAGTTACAGTAGTAGATTCATTGTACATCACGCATGCTTTAGCCTATCAAGTAATTGAAGCAGCAACAATGGCGCAAGAAGGACATTCTTTAGAGGATATTTTAAAACGTGTTGAAGAAGTGCGAAAAAACACACGTTTATATGTTGTTGTAGATACGTTAGAAAACCTTGTAAAAGGTGGCAGAATCGGAAAAGGAAAAGCGATGATTGGTTCTTTGCTAAACATAAAGCCAATTGCAATTGTTGAAGACGGTGTCCTCAATCCAGTTGCAAAAGTACGTAGCCAAGGCCAAATTGTAAAAACATTGATGAAAATGTTTGAAGAAGACACAGCTGGTAAAACAGTAAAATCAGTAGCTGTGCCGCATGCAAAAGCATTGCCATTAGCGCAAAAAATGAAGGAAGCTGTTGAAAAAATAAGCGGTTTTACCCAAACGGAAATTTTTTATACAACGCCAGTTATTAGTACGCACACGGGTGCAGGTGCAATTGGATTTTCATATTTTGCTGAATAGAAAAAGAGCTGCCTGAGAGTAGCTCTTTTTTATTTTGCTATTCACGGGCAGTAATATCCAAGTAAAAAAGATAGGTGGGGTATTACTGCCCGTAAAAGTCCAGTTCGTGAAGGCTAATAATCAGTGAGGGGTGAAAAAAACATTAGTTGCGATGTCATGACTGGTAGTAATATACAATGATTATCGTGATGATGGCACTTATTGAAATCATAAAGCGCCGTTGTAAATATTCCTTCATATAATATTCCTCTCCGCTTTTACAGATTTATATGAACAAAAAACACTTGATTATTTAGAGTTCTCTTTCATTATATGCATAAAAGAGGAAGGGAATTTATAGCTTTATGTGCTTTTTTACAGATTCTTTTATTTCAGAAGACATTTTTTCTGAAATAAAAGTTTGCCCTAGAAATAACACATGAAGTTTTTTCAAAGGCAACATACGTAAATTCCAGTTATTACGAAGTCTTATTATGGCTTCTCTTGGTGTCTCATCTGCAAGTGCAAAAGCACCGTAATGCATGGGAATGAAATGTGTAGCATTGAAAAACCTGTTTTGTTTTCGTTCTTTACACCATCTTAAAAATGAACGAATCTTTTTTTGTATTAATATTATCCATGTTTTCATAGCGTTTTACTATGAACATCACCTTATTTGAAATCTTTGTAGCGGTATTGTACCGAAAGGTTGTAAAGGAAAACAGTGAAAAAAGTTGATTAACAATTAAAAGATTGTAAAAAATGGTGCGAACATCTTTATAAAATAGAAAGCTAGCATGTGAACTACTCACTATCTATGCTAACGCTTAGAGGAGGGACACTTCTTACCTAAAGTTAGTTAAAAGAGAAGATAAAATGTTATATAAAGAGGTAACAAAGAAATAATAATTAGTAAACAATGGAGCATTTGTCTATTAATTCGCTTGAAAATAGGAAGTGATATACTTAATTTCGCACGATTTCGTGAACAAATAGGATAAACAATTTTCTCATAGTGTTTACTTTTGTTATGATAGACATAACTTACATAAATTAAGGGAAGAGAAGAGAGGTTTGAAAATGAAGCGTTATCAAAAGCTGATTGGTCTTTTAGTTGTTTTTTGCTTCTTTATACTTGCAGGATGCGACTCAGGATCAAAACTCCGTAAACCATTAAATTGGGATTTAGAAACTTTCCAATACATAAATCAAGATGGTAAACAGTTTGGAACGAAAGATTTAAAGGGGAAAGTATGGGTAGCTGATTTTATGTTTACTCATTGTAAAACGGTTTGTCCACCGATGACTGCAAATATGGCCAAGTTACAAAAAATGGCGAAAGAACAGAACTTAGATGTTCAATTTGTTTCGTTTAGTGTAGATCCTGAAGTTGATAAGCCAGAAGATTTGAAAGCATTTATACAAAAATTCACAGAAGATACGAAGAACTGGAATTTGCTTACAGGATACTCATTAGAAGATGTGAAGAAGTTTGCAAAGGATAACTTCCAAACACTTGTAGATAAACCAGATAGTGATGATCAAGTTATGCATGGTACATCATTTTATTTAGTTGATCAAAATGGAAAAGTGATGAAGAAGTATAGTGGAATTAGCAATACGCCATATGAAGATATCTTACGTGATATGAAACGATTATTGGAATAAAAGAAGGATGCTTCGGCATCCTTCTTTTTGTAACTGTATTTTGGGATTTAGATATATAGTAAACATTAATCTATGGATAAAATATCATGTTGCTGTGGAAGCTTTGGTGCACGAATTTCTAATACGCCGTTTTGATAAGAGGCTTTTGCTGTCTTTTTATTAATTAAATATGGTAATTTAATAATGCGAGAAGCTTCTGACATTGAGCGTTCACGGCGATAATAGTTATGAGATGTATGCTCTTTCGTTTCCTCAGGAACGTCTTCTGTTACAGAAATTTTTAAGTATTCACTCTGTATTTCGATTTGTATTTGTTCTTTTTGAATCCCTGGGAGTTCAGCTTTGACAACGAGGTCTTCGCCGACTTCATATAAATCTACAGGAAATGTTAATAAACGGTTTCCTTTTTGAAAAAAATGATTTAAATCAGCAATTACATTACGAAGAGGTGTTTGCTCGAAAAAATCGTCAATCTGCTTTAAATAACTACGAACAGGTGGACGAGAAGAGGAATCTTTTTGTTCTTCACTCATGGTATTCCCTCCTAGAAATCAATTTGCAATATCATATGACAAAAGCGAGTGAATGTGAGTGCCTATTTTTCATCTTTGCAGAAAAAAATGCTAAAAATGTGAAATGGAGTGATTTTTTTATAGTTTTTGTCGCCATATTGAGGCGATTATGCTAGTATAAATAGGGTTGATATAGTAGTATAGAAACAGAATGAAAACTGAAAGAGGGTAAGAAGTATGTGTGGTTTTGTAGGATGTTTATGTGAAAACCCTAGAGAGTTTTCAGAAACAGAAAAACATCAATTTGAAAATATGAACACGATTATTTTCCACCGTGGTCCAGATGACGAAGGATATTTTCGTGATGAACATGTACAATTTGGCTTCCGCCGTTTAAGTATCATTGACTTAGAGGCAGGACATCAGCCGCTAACTTATGAAAATGATCGATATGTAATTATTTTTAATGGTGAAATTTACAACTATGTAGAATTACGTGAAATGCTACTTGAAAAAGGTGCAACATTTGCTACGCAATCTGATACAGAAGTTATTATTGCATTGTATGCACATATGAAAGAGAAATGTGTAGACTACCTTCGCGGTATGTTCGCATTCATGATTTGGGATCGTGAAGAGAAAAAACTTTTTGGAGCACGTGACCATTTCGGTATTAAGCCACTATATATCGCACAGCAAGGTGATACAACATTCTTTGCATCTGAGAAGAAAAGTATCATGCAGGTTATGCAAGATAAAGATGTAAACCCAACTTCTCTGCAACATTATTTTACGTACCAATATGGACCAGAACCAGAAACGTTAACAACTGATATTAACAAAATTGAACCTGGTCATTATTTTGTGAAAGAAATCGATAAAGAGATGGAAATTCATCGCTACTGGAAACCGTATTTCAATGCTTCAAGTGCAACGAAAGAGGAGCACATTCAAGCAATTCGCGATGTATTGTATGACTCTGTAAAAGTGCATATGCGTAGTGATGTACCAGTAGGTTCATTCTTATCTGGTGGTATCGATTCATCTATCATTGCGTCTATCGCAAGAGAAATGAATCCAAACCTTTTAACATTCTCTGTTGGCTTTGAACGCCGCGGCTTCAGTGAAGTTGATGTAGCAAAAGAAACGGCAGAAAAATTAGGTGTTACTAACCATAGTGTCTTCATTACAGCAAAAGAATTTATGAATGAATTCCCAAAAATTATTTGGCATATGGATGATCCTTTAGCTGATCCAGCTGCTGTGCCGTTGTACTTCGTAGCAAAAGAAGCACGCAAGCATGTAACAGTAGTTCTTTCTGGTGAAGGTGCGGACGAGCTGTTTGGTGGATATAACATTTATCGTGAGCCGAATTCTTTAAAAATGTTCTCTTACATTCCTACTCCAGGAAAGAGCGTATTAAAAGCATTAAGTGGTGCGCTTAAAGAAGGCTTTAAAGGGAAAAGCTTCTTAGAGCGTGGATGTACACCAATTGAAGAACGTTACTATGGAAATGCGAAAATCTTCCGTGAAGAAGAAAAAGCTGAATTAATGAAGTATTATAATGAAAGTATTAACTATATGGATATCACGAAGCCATTGTATAATGAAATCAAAGATTATGACGATGTAAGCAAAATGCAATACATCGACATGTTCACATGGTTACGTGGCGACATTTTATTAAAAGCTGATAAAATGACGATGGCAAATTCATTGGAACTTCGTGTACCATTCTTGGATAAAGAAGTATTTGACGTTGCGTCTAAAATTCCAACAGAATTAAAAATCGCAAATGGAACAACAAAAGCAATTTTACGTGAAGCAGTGCGCGGAATTGTTCCAGATCACGTGTTAGACCGTAAAAAACTTGGCTTCCCAGTACCGATTCGTCATTGGTTAAAAGATGAAATGCACGACTGGGCTGTTAATATTATTAAAGAAAGCAAAACTGAGCATTTAATCGACAAACAGTATGTACTAAACTTACTGGAAGCACATTGTGCAGATAAAGGCGATTACAGCCGTAAAATTTGGACAGTACTAGCATTTATGGTATGGCACCAAATTTATGTTGAGCATAAATATGATACGAATCATTTTCATGAAGAAACAAAACGTGCGTATAGCTTAGTTTAATTAGGAAAACCTTAAGATCGCATTCGATCTTAAGGTTTTTTTCATAAATATGTATGGTACTTGATACAATAATAATAAAAGGATGGACAAAGCGTGATTACATTTGAAAAAGTGAATTTTGAAACAGAAAAAGTTGTTGAGGAAATGTTTGCGTCACATAGCTTAGTGAAAAAAGATGTTCAATATTGTATAAAAGCTGATGATACATATATTGGTGTAATTGATTATTTGACACAAGGTGAGAGTGCTATATTATCTAATTTAATCATTCATTTTGATTATCAAGGCTATGGATATGGAACGAATGCTTATTTTACATTTGAAGAGATGATGAAACAGAGAGATATGAAGGATATCAAGGTGTTACAAGGAGAGTTAACCGAGCAAGCCAAGTCTTTTATAGAGAACTTAGGTTTTGTATTGAACAGTGAAATATATATGAAACGCTTCTAGTAACTAGGCAGAGAAATGAATAGAAGGCAGGTGAGTGTATGACGATGACAACTGGTCTTTTTCTAGTTGGAGGCTGTTTTGTAGTAGCAGAACTATGTCAAATTCTCATTCGGAAAATGATGCGTAAAAAGCGCAAACCGTATGAATGGCAATACATTCCAGTGTTTTTTATTTTGTTTTGTACTTTGTTTTTCTTGCAACATACAGCTCACTTTCCACCAATTTTAAATATTTTTTTGAAGTTTGGCTTATTATATAGCGGCATTGGGATTGCGATTTTATTTAGCTTATTTTGTATACGTCATATTCATTATCAATCTTACATATTTATTTTAAATTGGTTAAATCGAGCTGATAGAAACCGCCTTATATAAGGCGGTTTTTTATCTGTTTTTGTAACCAATTCTTTATGATTTACATAGAATAGGACGAGCATAAATATATGCTCTATTAAATAGAGGAAGGAAATGATATATGAAGCTCGTTATAGATGCAGGACATGGTGGATATGATTCTGGAGGTGTTGGAAACAGTCTAGTTGAAAAAGATTTAACACTGCAAATTGCGAAGCGTGTTCGAGATATTTTACTTGCAAACTATACCATTACTATTAAAATGACACGTGATAGCGATATATTCATCTCGTTATCCGAACGTGCAAATATTGCTGATTCTTTTGGGGCAGACTTTTTTATCTCATTTCACATTAATAGTGGTGGTGGAACAGGTTTTGAAAGTTATATTTATAACGGATTATCAGATAGCAGCTCTGCAGCAAGTAAGCAACAAAAGATGCATACAGCAGTGAAGTCTGTACTAACAAAATATGGTCTTCACGATCGAGGAGCAAAAAAAGCGAATTATGCAGTGTTAAGAGAAACTGCAATGGATGCATTATTAACAGAAACCGCTTTTATCGATACAACATTTGATGCGAACTTATTAAAAAACCAGCAGTTTATAGAAGATTTATGCCAAGCATATGTAAGCGGAATTACTACAATTTTGGGATTAACATCAAATCCTCTCCCTCCGATTCAGCCTAATCCACAACCACAAACGAAAGGGGTTGCTTATATTCGTGGAAAGGACGTGAATTTAAGAAGTGGCCCATCAACATCATCTTCAGTTATTCGAAAGTTGAATGCTCCAGAATCGTATGTAGTTTATCAGGAAAGTAATGGATGGCTAGATTTAGGAGCGGGACAATGGATATATAATGATCCATCATACATTGATTATGTTAAGTATGGAAATAGCGATGGCAGTCCAATTGGAGTGGCATATATTCAAGGAACGAATGTGAATTTAAGAAGTGGTCCATCAACATCATCTTCAGTCATACGTAAACTAAACCCTCCTGAAGCTTATTTAGTATATATAAACCAAAATGGATGGCTAAATCTTGGAGGAAGTCAGTGGATTTATTATGATCCATCTTATATTAAATATGATAAATATTAAAATATAAGGGATTACCAATAAGAGTGAATCATAACTTTTCCTTGAATGTTTTACAAACGGTAAAACTTAGAGGGAATTTTTTTTGTTAGAAAATTATTTTATTAAATAGGTGTTTTATTGGTTTAAATGACTGAAAATTCTTTGTATTTAGTGTGGATGGGTTGTAAAATGAAACTATTATTAGGAAAGGAGTGGAGAATGGTGAAAGGAGCTCATAAAGATTGGATTTTGTTTAATGGAAGAATTGTGAATACGAAGGAAGAACAGCCGATGGTTGCGCTAGAAGAACGAGGTTTACAATTTGGTGATGGAATATATGAGGTGTTCCGTTTATATAATGGGAAACCTCACTTGCTAGATTTGCATTTAGAAAGATTCTTTAAATCCATGAAGGAAATTCATCTTAATCCACCTTTTACAAAAGAGGAATTGATTGAACAACTTCAGCAATTAATTGAAAAAAATCAATTTCAAGAAGATGGGAATGTGTATGTCCAAATTTCAAGAGGAGCTCAGCCGCGAAATCATGTATATGATTCGAACTTGAAGTCAATGTACTTTGCAAATATTGTACCGTTTCCAAGACCAACTGAACTTATGGAAAATGGGATTAAAGTAACGGTGGAGGAAGATATTCGTTGGAAGTTTTGTCATATAAAATCCTTAAATCTTCTTCCGAATATTATGATTAAAAATAAAATTAATGAAGAAGGATATCAAGAGGCGATATTAGTTCGAGATGGAATTGTAACAGAAGGTTGCCATTCAAATTTCTTTATTATAAAAAATAATAAAGTGATTACGCATCCAGCAGATCACTTTATCTTACATGGAATTACTCGTCATCATGTCATTTCGTTAGCAAAGTCTCTACATATTGAAGTAGAAGAGCGAGAATTTTCATTACAGGAAGTATATGAAGCGGATGAATGCTTCTTTACAGCGACGCCTCTTGAAATATTTCCGGTTACTCAAATTGGAGATGAGCAATTTGGTAATGGAGAAAGAGGAGCAGTTACGAAAAAACTACAAGCTGCTTATGAAGAAAGTATTGCACCTTTAAAAGTAACAAATTGAGTATATAAGGAAAAGAAAGCTGGTATTCCACCAGCTTTTTTTCATGATATAATGCAAGCGTAGGACAAATTTTAAAAATGCTGTAAAAGGGGATTTTATGTATATGAATTATGAAGCATTTAAAGAAATAATTCACGGACGCCGTAGTGTGCGAAAGTTTATAGAACAAGAAGTATCTGTTAGTGACATAGAAGAGATTATTGATTGTGCTCGTTATGCTCCAAGTGATACGAACTCACAAACGTGGGAATTTATTGTCATTATGAATCGAGATAAAATTAAAGATATCGAAAAAATGACATGGGATGCATTACATACGTTAGCTGAAAAGGCGGCAAAAAATGGAGAAGAAAAAGCTGGGAAGCTATTAACTCGTTCATTTGGGCCATATGCAACCGCCTTTTCTGAAGCACCAGTGCTAATTGTATGTTTAGCAACTCCGTATGAATCAAAGTTTCGTGAAAAAATATTTGATCCAATCAAATTCGTTCCAGATGCAGTATGGGAAGAAGAGGGGATTAAAAGTAGCTGTTTAGCGGCTCAAAATTTAATGCTGGCAGCACATGCAAGAGGTCTTGGGACTTGTCCGATGACAGGACCCGTTTTATTAGCACAAAATGAATTGCGAAAATATTTACAAATTGACCCAGAGAAACAAATTAATATGGTAATTTCGCTAGGATATCCAAAAGATAAGCCAAAGAAGCTTGCTCGAAAAGAAGTAACAGATATTACAAAGTTTATTTATTAGGATATTTTTGTGATAAACGTGAAAAAGACATTGGACATACCAATGTCTTTTTATACTGGAGTGAAATGATGAATTTTGTTCAAAATTTTACTGTTCTAGGTTATAAGGTGAATGAGTTATTAAAAGAGTTTTTTACTGAATTCAATATAATGAAATTTTTTTCTTGAGAAGAAACCTTTTTAGATTGGAATATTTTCTAATAATAATGGGTTAAAATAAAGAATAAGAAGGAATTGCTAATTATTTTTTGAAAAAATTTATGATATAAAAAAGAAAATGTGATACAGTTATGATGAGCGGAAACATTTGTTCACGGAAGTGTTGAAAAATAAACTTAGAATAAGAAATTATTTTTGTATAATAAATAAGAATTGATTTACAGGGGGGATGAATTTTGAAAAAATTCATAATCACTGGATTGTCTGCTTTGTTATTAGTAGGATGTGGGGTTTCAAAAAGGGAAGTAGAACCTAAACAAGAAGGACAAGTTGTAAATGCAAGTGATGAGAGTATGATTCCTTTTCCTGAAGGAGTAATGCCAATTGGTGAAGGTAAAATAAAGATAGTCACACCAGATGGCACTTCTGAAAATGGTAATATACCAACTGTGTTTATAAAGAGAGACACCCTAATTCAGCAAGTCGAAATCGAACTTGCTGATTTTCAAAATGATAAAGAAACGTTTGTATTTGTAGATGATATGTTTGAAGAGAAATATCAAGTTACCAGCAAGACGCAGACAACAGTAGAATTAAAACAAAAAACGTTAGAAACTGGATCTCATACAGTAACTGCAGTCCAATTTGAGAATAATGATCCGAGTGGAAAAGTTATTAGCTATACGCAGGCGAAACTTGAAACGAAACCAGCATCTTAAAATAGCTGAAATATTATAATAATAAAAAATACATTACTTTTCTAAGTAATGTATTTTTTTATTTTGACTTTGGACGTATGAATATGATTTGCGAATTCCAATGAAAATATATATACCTATCATTTGACAGGTAAATATTTTGTAGGGATTTTGTTTGAAAATGTCGAATACAATATACTGCGTCGTAAAAACACGTTTTCCATTGTTTAGTGTGAAACAAATAGGGAGGAGAAGCTGTAATGAAACGTGCTCTTATAAATATTGATTATACATATGATTTCGTAGCTGAAAAAGGTGCATTAACATGCGGAAAGCCAGGCCAAGAGATTGAAAAGCATCTGGTAGAAATTACAAAGCAGTATATTGAAAACGGAGATTATGTTGTATTTGCAATTGATAAACATGAAGAAAAAGATTTGTATCATCCTGAGACGCAGTTATTTCCACCCCATAATATAACTGGTACAAAAGGAAGAGATTTATATGGAGAGTTACAAAGTGTATATGAAGAATATCAAGATAAGGAAAATGTGTACTATATGGACAAAACACGTTACAGTGCTTTTGCTGGAACAGATCTAGAAATGAAGCTAAGAGAAAGAGGGATACAGGAAGTACATCTTGTTGGCGTATGTACGGATATTTGCGTTCTTCATACAGCAGTGGATGCTTATAATAAAGGGTTTCATATCGTTGTACATGAGAAAGCGGTAGCTTCTTTTAATGAGCAAGGGCATAAATTTGCCTTAGGACATTTTAAGTCTTGTTTACATGCAGAAGTACAGTGAATATGGAAAAAATGAGAGCCATGTAAAGAAAGAGACCTTAATGAAAAGGTCTCTTTCTTTACATAGTTACAACTTGCTGTTGAATCAGGTTTTTAATAAACGGACTAATATTTAATGAATGGTTTGACCTTTTTTGTTTGTAGTATTTAGAAATTTCTTAATGTTATAATGGTAGTTGGTGATGAAGGTGAATTATGCTGAAAAGGAAATGCGGCGTCTAGAAGCATTAAAAGAAATTGCAGAATTATTAAATGAAGCAACAAATTTGCAGGAAATGTTAGAGAGAGTATTACATACATTATTGCAAGTTATGAATTTACAAACAGGCTGGATCTTTTTTATTGATGAAAAAGGAATGCATCGTATGCTTGTTGATAGAAATCTGCCACCAGCACTTACATGGAAGGGAAAGAAACCGATGTGTGAAGGAGATTGTTGGTGTGTCGATCGATTCGTGAATGGACGTTTAGAAAAGGCAACAAATATTATTGAGTGTAAGCGAATTGAAGATGCTATTGAATATAATTGGGGAGAGACGGAAGAGATTACGCATCATGCGACGATTCCTCTTCGTGCTGGAGCTAAGAAGTTCGGTCTATTAAATGTTGCTTCACCTCATAAAACACATTTTACGGAGGAAGAATTAGCCTTGTTAGAAGCAATTGCATTTCAAATTGGAACAACGATACAACGAATTAGGCTAGTTGAGAAAGAGCGTAAATATGTAGTTGTAGCGGAGAGAAATCGACTCGCACGTGATTTACATGATTCGGTTAAACAATTGTTATTTTCCATTATGTTAACGGCTAGAGGGACTCTTGATATGACAAAGGATACAGAATTGCAAGAGATGCTAAGTTATATAGGAGAATTATCGCAAGAAGCATTGCAAGAGATGACGCTATTAATTTGGCAATTACGGCCAGAAGGATTAGAAAAAGGGCTTGCAGAAGCGGTGCAGAATTACGGAAAGTTATTAGGTATTCAAGTAGCAATTCGAATCGATGGGGTTATTTCAATTGGTGATGAGATAGAAGAAGTGCTGTGGCGTGTGAGCCAGGAAGCTTTGCATAATTGTAAAAAGCATGCTTCATGCGAGAGGGTGCTTGTTAACTTAAAAACAGAAAATAGTAAGTTAAACTTTCAAATTGAAGATGACGGTATTGGGTTTGTTAAAGACAAAGTAAGAGATTCAGCACTTGGTTTAAAAAGTATGAAAGAACGAATTGAATTGATGAAAGGAACATTTCGAATAAGAACGAAGCCGGGACAGGGAACAAAGATTGAGATTCAGTTACCGGTTTGAAAGGGAGAAAGTCATTGAAAATTAAACTATTACTTGTAGAAGATCATCATATTGTTCGAAGGGGGCTTGTATTCTTCTTAAAAACGAAAGAGGAATTTGAAATTATAGGGGAAGCAGAGAATGGGGAAGAGGCGTTAGACTTTGTTCGAAAAGAAAGACCAGATGTAGTATTAATGGATTTATCAATGCCGAAAATGGATGGGATTGAAGCGACAAAACGATTGAAACAATATGACGCTACTATTAAAATCCTGATGTTAAGTAGTTTTTCAGAACAAGATTACGTTTTGCCAGCACTGGAAGTTGGTGCAGATGGCTATCAATTGAAAGAAGTACAGCCGGATCAGCTTGTTGCTTCCATTATTGCGGTATATCAAGGAAATACAAACTTTCATCCGAAAGTAACCCCTGCTTTGTTAGGACGACCAGTAGTGAAAGAGGAAAAGCAAGATAGTTTGTCTATGCTGACAAAAAGAGAAAAAGAAGTCCTTCGTGAAATTACGAAAGGAAGAAGTAATAAAGAAATAGCAGCAGAGCTTCATATTACAGAACAGACGGTTAAAACGCATGTTTCAAATGTACTTGCTAAGTTAGACGTAGATGATCGGACGCAAGCTGCTTTGTATGCTGTAAAACATAGTTAACTGTTTCAAAAAAGAAACTTGTACAAGAGTATGAGTTTCTTTTTTATTTTTATCGTTATTTCTGTTGTAAAGAAACTCTTATTGGTTTTGTGAATAAAAATCAGAATAAATAAAATGAAATTTTCATAAATAGTAAAAGAATGTCTTGTGTGGCGTGAAGTATAATAGTACATATCGTAAGTTAAAAAGCAGTTTCACAAAATTTGAGGTGGTAAGATGGTAAACCAACAAGAAAAAAAATTATGTCTTTGCATGATTGTAAAAAATGAATCGAAAATAATTGAAAGATGTTTGAATGCAGCTAAACCAATCATTGACTTTGTTTCTATTTGTGATACAGGTTCCACTGATCGTACGCCTGGAATTATTGAAAAATGGTGTAAAGAAAATGGAATACCTGGAACGATTCATCATGAACCGTTTCGGAATTTTGGTTATAACCGAAGCTTAGCTGTATCATTGGCACAAGAAACGTATCCAGAGTCTGATTATTTGTTGGTGCTTGACGCAGATATGGTTTTAGAAGTTACACCTGATTTTGATAAACGTAGTTTAACTAAGGATCATTATCTGACGTTGCAATACGATATTCATATTAAATATTGGCTTACTCGTCTGCTAAAAACATCTTTACCGTGGAAATCAGTTGGAGTTACACATGAATACTGGGATATAGATCGTTCTAAAGTAGCTGCTGATTATAATACAGGAGTAGATAGACTAGATGGCCTTATTATTAATGATCAAGGAGATGGTGGAAGTAAGGTTGATAAATTTGAAAGGGATAAACGATTATTATTGGAAGGGATACAAGACCTGACAACTACACCAGATTTAAAAGTAAGGTATTTGTTTTATTTGGCCCAAACTTATTATCATCTAAGTGAATTTGAGGAATCAATTAAATGGTACAAGAAAAGGGTTGAAGCTGGAGGATGGGCGGAAGAAGTATTTTATTCGTTACTAAGAATTGGTCTTTGTTATGAACAGTTGGCGAATATCTCTTCATTCAAACAAAGACAGCTTAAGAAAGAGGCGGAAGAAAATCAGTCTGAAATTGAAGGTTTTATTCAGCAGGAAGAACAGTTTTTTGCACTAGCTATTACGTATTTTCAAAATGCTTGGGAGTATAGACCAACTAGAGCAGAATCTTTATATCAACTTGCAAGGGTATATCGAACGATGTCTAAAAACCATATAGGTTTAATGTATGCATTGCAAGGAAAAGAAATCCCTTTTCCGAAAGAAGATCTTCTTTTTGTAGATTACCACGTGTACGATTATTTATTTGATTATGAGATTTCCATTTGTGCCTATTATATCGAAAGTAAGAAACATTTAGGCGCAAAGGCACAAAAGTATCTCGAGTCTAAAATAAAAGAGTTACCGATGCATATAGCAAGCGCAGTGGAGAAGAATACGCAGTTTTATTAAAAAAGAAATAAATCGCAAGAATCATTGAGTTTACAGTAAACAAGAGCGATAGTGTATTTAGATCATTAACAAATAGAACGGTCATTTCTAGAAACTCATACAAAAGTATGAGTTCTTTTTTGATTCTTCATACTATTTTCTCAAAGAATTTCCCTCTTTTGATTGTGATTTGTATATAAATTTCTGATAATATATAGATAGAATTTAAAACAAAGGGGAGAAATATTCATGAAATTAGTCGTAATTAATGGGACACCACGAAAATTTGGTAGAACACGTGTTATTTCGAAATATATTGCCGAGCAATTTGAAGGAGAATTATATGATTTAGCGGTTGAGGAATTACCTTTATATAATGGTGAAGAATCACAGCGTGAATTAGAAGCAGTAACAAAATTAAAAACTTTAGTGAAAGAAGCGGATGGTGTAGTGCTTTGCACACCTGAATATCATAATGCAATGAGCGGTGCGCTTAAAAATGCATTAGATTTCTTAAGTAGTAGTGAATTTATTCATAAACCGGTAGCTTTATTAGCAGTTGCGGGCGGAGGGAAAGGCGGAATTAATGCATTAAATAGCATGCGTATTGTAGCGAGAGGTGTGTATGCGAATGCAATTCCAAAGCAAGTTGTATTAGATGGTTTATACGTACAAGATGGTGAGCTTAGTGAAGATGCAAAACCATTGATTCAGGATCTAATAAAAGAACTAAAAGGATACATGAGTGTATATAAAGAGGTAAAGAAACAATTAGGGGTCGAGGGATAAAACGCTCTTTACCATAATATTGACGAAGAAGGTGTACGATTAAATCTATATTTTTGTGATAAAGATACAATCGTTAATTCGTACTAAAATTCTAAACTATGTCCATCAAATGTATCTATAAATTAAAATAATGCTACCTCAAGTAACGAGGTAGCATTATTTTGTACCAATAGTAAAACAAGACAAGGCGTTCATGCAATTATAGAAAAACAGAACCATCCCTAATGCTTCTATGTTATGTACCGCAAAAAGTTCGGTAAGGACAGGATGATGGCGCAGGCGGTGTGGCGTAATCAGCCTGTTCCGGGGAGTGCGCGTAGGGGCGTGAAAGAACATCAAGAAGTTGCTTCATCACGCTGTAATCTCCTTGTTTCACTGCGGCTTCTAGTGCGGCTTCTACCCGGTGATTCCGCGGGATTAGTGCAGGATTGCTGTTTCGCATTAATTGATGTGAGGAAGCTTTCGATTCCTGCTGTCTGTCTAGTCTCGCTTGCCACTGCTTATACCATTGAGTAAATTCTAGGGTCCCAAACAAGACTGTATCCTCTAGTGTATCAAAAGTTAATGTGAGGAAGGTATTGGTATAGTCCGCACGATACTTCTGCATCATACTAAGGAGGTCTTCAATAAGGGATTCATCCTGTATTTCTTCGTTAAATATTCCTAGTTTAGCTCTCATTCCCGTGAGCCAATTAGACTGATACAACTTAGTAAAATCTGAAATCGCATCCTGGGCCAGTCTGATAGCCTGCGTCTGATCTGCATGCAGCAGTGGCAATAGAGTTTCAGCAAATCGTGCGAGATTCCACCCGGCAATATGGGGCTGATTGCCATAGGCATATCGACCTTGAATATCAATGGAGCTGAATACCGTTGCCGGATCATAAGTATCCATGAAGGCGCAAGGGCCATAATCAATAGTTTCTCCGCTAATGGTCATGTTATCCGTGTTCATCACTCCGTGAATAAAGCCAACAAGTTGCCACCCGGCAATTAGTGTGGCTTGACGCTTAATCACTTCTTGAAGCAGGAAAAGATAGCGGTTCGGGGCAGCGCCAACGTCTGGATAATGGCGTTGCAATGTATAATCAGCGAGGATTCGGAGATCTTGAGCAGTGCCCCATTTTGAAACGTATTGAAAGGTGCCGACGCGCAGATGACTTGCAGCTACACGGGTCAAAATCGCACCAGGTTGCTCGGTTTCACGAATTATTGACTCACCGGTAGTCACCACCGCTAGACTACGGGTAGTAGCAATACCAAGCGCATGCATTGCTTCACTGATGATGTATTCGCGCAGCATCGGTCCAAGTGCTGCGCGACCATCACCTCGGCGGGAGTATGGTGTTTTACCAGAACCCTTAAGCTGAATATCAACCCTCTTATCTAGGGGAGTAATCTGCTCGCCAAGTAACAGAGCTCGGCCGTCTCCTAACAAGTTAAAGCGTCCGAATTGATGCCCCGCATAAGCTTGAGCAAGGGGCAAAGCACCTTCGGGAATCCGGTTACCAGCAAGCACCGCTATGCCATCTTCACTTTGCAGCGCCTGAGCTTTCAACCCGAGGGATGCTGCCAATGGATCATTGAGAATGCATAACTTAGGTGAACGTACAGGAGTTGGGCTGTGGGTGGTAAAAAATGATTTTGGCAGACGGGCATAACTATTGTCTAAGTTCCATCCTGTTCCTGCTATTTCTTTTCTCTTTGTCATTGTATCTCCCTTTCTTTTTTGTTTTTTACATAAAATAAAATTTGTTATGAAAAAATCTTCAAGCAGGTCCTCTTTTCTTGTCACATAGCAATATTTTTAGGAGAAAGATCAAAATTATACTCAAATTGGAAAATGAAAAAATACATTGAAATCTGAAATCACACAAGAGTTTAGCGCACAACTTGGTACAATTATAACATCTCGTGCAAACGATTTTGTTGGTGGGTTCTCTTCCTTATTTTATCAGAAAAAATAGTTAATTTCAGTAAACGGAAGATATAGACCTTCTCTTGTTGGTTGTATTTATGTGAAAAGAACATGCAAAAAAGAGGAGGAACTTCCAGTAAATCCATTGCATGATGGGAGCAAAAATACAAAAGTTATAAGGGAATCATATAAAAGAGGGTGTGAATTAACATGGGAAAAACGAAAGCACTAGGATCAGCGAAGCATAAAGGTAATCAAATGCAGGATCATACGTCTTCAAAAAAAGCACGAAATCCTCAAAATGCAGGACAACGTAGTCACTAAAAATACTTCTGTCTCCCTTTCTTTTTCGATATAATGTAAAGAAAGGGAGTGTAAATTTATATATGAAATGGATTTTATTTTTACTTTGTTTATTACCACCACTATATATTATGTATATAACATATCGTATGAATAAAGTAGCTCATGAGAAAGTAAGCAATTGCGCTCCGTACATATTAATTTTAGGAGCAAAACTATTTGGGGATAAGCCTTCTTTATCTCTTCAAAATCGATTAGATGCAGCTTTAGAATATTTGCATGCTCATCCAGAAACAAAAGTGATTGTGTCGGGTGGCCAGGGGGAAGATGAGGATATTCCAGAAGCACATAGCATGCGAAATTATTTATTGAGCCACGGTATTAAAGAGGAATTTATATTACTTGAGGATCGTTCGACAAGCACATATGAAAACCTAAAATTTAGCATAGATTTATATGGTGTGAAGCACGCTGTTGTTGTAAGCAATACGTATCATTTATATCGGACGAAGATTATTGCTGAGCGTTTAGGTATGAGGATGGAAGCATTAGCTGCCCTGACGCCAGCGCGTTCTAAGAAAAAGGCATACATACGAGAATACGCCGCGATTATGAAAACAATATTATTCGATCACTAGAGCCTAAGCAAAGGGCTCTTTTTCATGGGGATAAGCGTATCATTTGAAAAGCAGGCTAGATTCCATCAAAATGAAAGAAACAATAATAAGGGAGTTGTATTTGTGATTCAATTTAATCATGTGTCAAAAGCATATGAAGATGGTACGAAAGCAGTGGATTCATTGCATTTAGAAATTAAAAAAGGAGAATTTTTTGTTCTCATTGGACCGAGTGGGTGCGGGAAAACGACGACAATGAAAATGATTAATCGTCTAATTGAAACGACAGAAGGATCGATTTCTATTGATGGAAAAAACATTCAAGATTATAACATTCATGAATTGCGTTGGGACATTGGATACGTCTTGCAGCAAATCGCTTTGTTTCCTCATATGACAATTGCTGAAAATATTGCGATTGTACCTGAAATGCGAAAATGGAGTAAAGAGAAAGTCCGGGAACGGGTAGATGAGTTGCTTGATATGGTTGGATTAGATCCAGATGTATATCGGGATCGTATGCCGGATGAACTATCTGGTGGACAGAAGCAGCGTGTGGGAGTTGTACGGGCACTAGCAGCCAATCCGAAGATTGTTCTAATGGATGAACCATTTAGTGCACTAGATCCATTAAGCCGTGAACAGTTACAAAAAGATATTGTGAAATTACAGAGAAAAATTCAAAAAACAATTGTTTTCGTAACGCACGATATGCAAGAAGCATTATCACTTGGTGATCGTATTTGTGTAATGAAAAAAGGGAAAATTGTTCAATTAGATACACCAGAAGGAATTATACATAATCCAGCGAATGATTTTGTAGAAGAGTTTATTGGGAATCGTGGTCGCCCTTGGTATGAAGGGAAGAACGTTGACGATATACTGCCATTTGAGAATAGTGAACAAAGACAAAATGACATTTCACCTCTATCTTTATTGTCTCCTCTGCAAGAAGCGTTGATTCGCTTGCAGACAGAAGAATCTGTACCAATTGAAAAGGATGGACAATATGTTGGGACATTAACAAGCCGCCATATTGTGAACTATATAGTTAGGCAAATGAAGGAAAGGGGCTAAATAGTGTCTGCATTATTACAAGTCTTTCAAGAACGAAAATTAGAATTATTTCATGCATTAATTGAACATCTTCAAATTTCACTCATTTCTTTATTTTTTGCAGTAATAATTGCAGTTCCACTCGGTATTTTGTTAACAAGAAGAGAGCGAATTGCCGAGTTTATTATAGGAACATCAGCTGTTATGCAGACGATCCCTTCATTAGCTTTACTGGGGCTTTTAATTCCACTAGTAGGTATTGGGAAGCTTCCAGCAATCATTGCGTTAGTTGTGTATGCGTTATTGCCTATTTTACGAAATACTTATACAGGAATTCGTAAGGTAGATGAATCGCTTATTGAGGCTGCAAAAGCAATGGGAATGAATAGCTGGAGAAGATTATGGAAGGTAGAACTTCCACTCGCATTGCCAATTATTATGGCGGGTATTCGTACAGCGATGGTATTAATTGTTGGAACAGCGACGTTAGCTGCATTAATAGGGGCTGGAGGACTCGGAAAACTTATTTTACTTGGTATTGATCGAAACGATCATGCTCTCATCGTTTTAGGGGCTGTACCAGCTGCGCTATTAGCTTTATTCTTTGACGGAGTACTTCGGATGTTTGAAAGTACAAAACGTTCTTCAGGGCGTATTATATCAGCTGTATGTATTGTAGTCATAGTTATAGTTACACCCTTTATTGGGAATACGCAACAGAAAGATATTGTGATTGCCGGGAAACTTGGATCTGAACCAGAAATTCTAATTCAAATGTATAAACAACTTATTGAACAAGATACAGATTTACATGTAGAACTGAAACCTGGGTTTGGGAAAACAGCATTTGTTTTTGAGGCTTTAAAATCAGGAGAAGTTGATATATATCCTGAATTTTCAGGAACTGCTTTATCTACTTTTGTGAAAGAAGAACCGAAGAGCACGAATCGTGAAGCAGTATATGAACAAGCACGTATAGGTATGGAAAAGAAATATCATATGAAAATGTTAAAACCAATGGAATATAATAATACATATGCACTAGCAATGCCAAAAAATATTGCGGAGCAGTATCATGTCAAAACAATTTCAGATTTAAGAAATATTTCCGCGAATGTTAAGGCAGGATTTACATTAGAATTTGCCGATAGAGAAGATGGTTATAAGGGATTGCAAAAATTGTATGATTTTCAGTTTGCAAATATAAAAACGATGGAACCCAAATTACGTTATAGCGCAATTGAATCAGGTGATGTTACAGTTATTGATGCGTATTCTACGGATAGTGAACTTGAGCAATATGGGCTTCAAGTATTAGAAGATGATAAAGGGCTCTTTCCTCCATATCAAGGGGCTCCATTATTAAGGCAAGAGACACTTGAAAAATATCCTGAGCTTGAAAAGGTATTGAATAAACTTGCTGGAAAGATTTCAGATGAAGAAATGCGAAAAATGAATTATGAAGTAAATGTAAATGGTAAAAGCGCTGAAAAAGTAGCAAAACAATTTTTACAAAAAGAAAAGCTAATCCATTAATTTTTACAAGAAATATACAATTATATGTTTGGAAAATGACCGTTCATTACAAAATGAACGGTTTTTTCGTGCATACTTATACATTTTTTCAAAAAAGTATTCCCTTTTTGTTCATTTTCTTTTAGAATAAGTAATGTTTTCCTGAAAAAATATAATAGAAACGTCTATTAGAGAAAAGGTGACTTTAATAGTTGAAAGGATGAACATAACACCTAGAATGACAGATGGGGTGGTACCGATAGAAAAGAAATTAGGATTTTTTCCATTAATCGCATTAGTAGTTGGAACGATGGTCGGCGGTGGCGTATTTAGTCTACCGCATGATTTAGCGGTAGGTGCAAATAGTGGCGCCACAATAATTGGATGGTGTATTACAGCAATGGGAATGATTCCGCTTGCACTTGTATACCAAACATTAGCAAGACAAAAACCAGAGCTTGAGGGTGGAATTTATAGTTATGCACGCGCTGGATTTGGTGAATATATTGGTTTTAATAGTGCATGGGGATATTGGCTTGCAGGGATTTTAGGAAACGTAGCAACAATTATGCTATTGTTTAGTACGCTTGGATATTTCTTCCCTATTTTCAAAGGAGGAAACAATGTAGCTTCTATCATTGGTGCATCTCTTTTATTATGGACACTTCACTTTCTGATTTTAGTTGGAATTCGTGAAGCGTCTATTATGAACTTTATTGCAACAATTGGAAAGCTAGTTCCCATCCTATTATTCATTGTAGTGATGGTTACAGCGTTTCGTTGGGATACGTTTACACATGATTTCTGGGGTGAGGGAACAATTTCTGTTTCTTCTGTACTTGGGCAAGTGAAAAATACGATGCTTGTTACACTTTGGGTATTTATTGGAGTGGAAGGAGCAGTCGTATTATCTGGAAGAGCAAAAAATAGCCGAGATGTCGGAAAAGCAACAGTGTTCGGACTCATTTTAGTCATGTCCATTTATATTTTAATTTCAGTGCTTTCAATGGGAGCTATGACAAGACAAGAGCTTTCTGCTTTAGAAACTCCGTCAATGGGACATGTATTAGAGCACGTTGTTGGACCTTGGGGCGCAATTGCTATTAATATTGGATTAGTTGCGTCACTTGTTGGGACATTAATCGGTTGGTTCTTACTTGTTTCTGAAATATCTCATGTAGCAGGGAAAGATGGTGTATTTCCGAAAGTCTTTACGAAAACAAATAAAAAACAAACACCACATATGGCATTATGGATTTCAAATGGTGTTGCACAAACGTTATTTATTATCGTTCTGTTTTCGGCATCAACGTATCAAATGATGTATTTTATTGCATCTACATCCATTTTACTACCATACTTATTATCAGCACTGTATCAATTGAAATTAGTTGTTACAAAGGAACTGAAGCGTGCCAGATTAAAAAATGGATTATTGGCTTTAATTGCATCTGCGTATTCTATATGGTTGATTTACGCAGCGGGCTTAAAGAACTTACTACTTGTCTCAATTGTATATGGTATTGGACTTGTTGTTTATATATTTGCACGAAAAGAAAAAGGAAATCGTTGTTTTTCAGGTATGGAGAGATATGCAATGGCTGTAATTGTTATTGCAGCAATCGTATCACTGTACATGCTTATTACAGGTAATATCAAAATGTAGAAAAGTCCTCTTGAAGGACTTTTTTATTTTGATTACAAGGAGTTCGCATTTATTTACAGAATATCTAATATATAAGATATTTTAGGAGGGATGAAAATGGAAGAGAAAGAACAATTAGTAAGAATTATGGAATTGGCAAGTGAATTACGGAAAGTTCTAGTACAAGAGTCATTTTTTAATCATCATCCCGAATTGCGTGGAGTTATTGAAAATTTAGCTGGTTCTGTAGAGACTTTGGCGGATTTACAGCATAATAAGGATGAAAATGCTGAAGATAGACTACGGTATGTACTTGCTAAAATGAAGATCGCTCACAATGCTATTTTGCAAGAGAAAAAAGCTTTTCCTTCTCACTAATATAAGTCTTACTTTTTGTAACCTGACGGATAACGTCAGGTTTTTTGTTTCTAGTTTTCTGCGGGAGTTCATACAATAAGAACAGCATGAAAAAAAGAAGGTGAGTGTGTTGAAGCTACATAAAGCTCTTCATCCAAGTTTTATAAAGCGAATGTATCACATGAGATTTCTTGGGAGGTTTGTAGAAGGTGTGGAAGAGAAAGCGAGGGATACTTTTTTTGTACAATGTCTTTCTCCAATCCCTTCCGTTTTGCAATCACAGTTTGCCGATGAACCATATCTTTTTGAAGGTGTATATAGTAATAAAAAAAATGAGAAAGTTTTCGCTGACTTAAAGAAAAGAAAATTAGAAAGACAGTTGGTATTGTTTCGGCTTTATTACGAAAGAGGGAATTTATATGTTGAGTTAATATGTACAGAGCAGAGAGAAATATTAGATGCATATAAGATTGTTCCTTCACCAAGACTACCTGGATATAGAAAAAGAGAATCCTTAGAACGTAAACTGGGCAATGGTTACTTATCTTTTCTTATGCCGAAGTTTCCGCAAGATTTTGATGTGCCAGAGTTATTGTGGCATGAGGGAAGACTATATGGAAATTTGTCATTAAAACCTTCTGTTAGTTCAATTGCATATTATGAGCAAAGAAAGGAATGTAAATATATCGAAATTGATGATTGGACCAAGTGTGTAGAGTTAGAAGTAGATAATCACTTGTATTTTGTGAGAGCGAATATATATGAGCAACTTGTAAAACGTGTTGTAGAAGAGGGGAAACTAGTTGAAGTGATAGATATAAAAACGCAGAAAGAAGAGAAAGAATGGGATGAGCGTGAATCTTCTTTTTTACAGTATGTACAGGACGTAGTGTATGCTAAAGATTTATATATAGATGCAACTGATGTCTTTAATTTTCATATTAGTGTCAAAACAAATATGTTAACGATTCTTGCGGGCATACCGGGGGTTGGAAAATCACGTTTTGTGCAAGCCTATGCGGAAGCGCTTGGGTTACGTTATGGCGAGGAACTAGTATGGATTCCTATATCCCCATCATATCAAGAACCACATGATTTACTTGGTTATCTTCATCCAAATGGAACTTTCATAGAAAGTGACACAAAGTTAGTTCGAACATTATTAAAAGCAAAAGAAAATCCGAATCAGCTGTATATGGTTGTATTCGATGAAATGAATATGTCACATATTGAGCATTGGTTTACACCGTTTTTATCTATCCTTCAATTAGAAAAGAAAAATCGTATTCTCACTTTATATGAGGAAGTACCTGAAATAGAAAACACAATTCCATCCAAAATTGAAATTGGTGGGAATATTATTTTTATTGGCACTGTAAACTTTGACGAAACAACGAAAGAATTATCCGACCGCTTATTAGATCGAACAAATCTCATTACCCTTCAAAAAATTCCATTTTGTGAAATGAGTATGGAGCAAGATAAAGAGACACAACTTTTGCCTTTTAAAGTAACAGCTGGAGAATTTCGCGTAAATTGGTTACGAAATAAAGCAATGATTGACGTTTTTTCAGAGGAAGAATTGGAGTTGCTAGATAAATTACACGGCGTATTATCGTCATATGATGCATCGAAAGGTATTTCTTTTCGATGCGCAGCTGCGATTGCTACGTATTTGCAAAATATCCCACTTCAAAATAATCACACCTATATGATTAGCAGGGAAGAAGGATTTGACTTACAAATAAAGCAACGTGTGTTAACAAAGTTACGTGGAACAGAAATGACGATTGGTGCTCTTCTTTCTGAAGATGAAAAGAAAGGCGCAATGCTTATACCACTGTTACAGTCGCCGCTTGCAAATGATGTTTCTACATTTGAACATTCTTTAGCCTATATAAGGCAAAAACGGCGTGAACTGGAGTTGTATGGATATGCAAAATGAGGAGTGTTATGAGACTGAAATTGTTGATACAAAGGAGAAGCTCCCATTTGTATTAAAATTGATCGTAGGGATTGAAGCAAAAGGAGAGTTTATTCTTTTGAATCGTCTTTGTACCTCTACTATAGCGCTCTCACAGTGTGTTTATAAAGTGCAGGAGTTAAAATCATTACGCTTATGTTTACATTATCAAAAACCAGCTCATATTACATTTATATGGAATAAAGTATATGAGGGACAAAAAAACTTAAAGGAATCGCAATATGAATTACATGAAAAAAGGAAAAAAGTATTAGTATATGAGCATGGAAAAACTGATTTTTTTTATCCGTGGCGCTGTGGTTTATATCACTTTGAGGTACAAGTGGAAGAAGAAATATATTATGGAGCGTTTCAAATTGTTCCCAAAAATTTCTTGGATGATCAATTTGAAATGATTCAAACTTATGTGAAATCAATTTTAAATGAACTGATTTTAGATAGGGGGTATTATAAAAAGACATTTTCAGCACTTAGTGACATTGAGGATTCTTCATATTTAATACTACTTCGAATGCTTCCGCAAAAAATGAAAAAAATAAAACAAATTTATAAGGAAGTGGAAATGAATACGAAATATATGAATAAGTACGATTGGGAAATAAGAGAAAGAAAGGCTACGAGAAAAAGTGTAATAGTTGGTGAAAGAAAGCCTTGGGGAAAATATTACAATCGTAAGTTTGTTGAACAAAAAGATAGTTTGGAAAATGCTTTTCTGAAATTTAAAACGAAACAATTTTATTATTATTTGTTAGAAATGCAGAGTTTTTTACAAAAGACGATCGAAATATTAGAAGGAACAAAGCACATGAAAAAAGAGGAATACCAAGCTGTGAAAACAATTATGCAAACGATTGATCGTAATGGATCCGTGACGGATAGAGAAAAACAAAAATATCGGAATATACATTTGTTGAAAGAAGCAGATGTACGAAAAAGTTCTTTGAAAATACAAGAATATACAATACTATATCGTATTGTATATCAAAGTGCACAGTATTTTCAAAATTTGTTACACTCTCCATTTTGGAGAGATATTTCTGAAAAAGCCAACATCACTTTACATGCTTTATCGGTACCTCATCGCCAATTAATCTCTCACTTAGAGTTGTTACCACATCATAATCAACAATCTCCAGCGTTATTATTTGTATATAAGCCAACATTTTTAGTGTATGAGTATTATGCTTTTTTTATTGTTATTTCTATATTACAACAGATCGGATTTATAGACGAAATTCCAATTCGTGAACAAATACAAAAATATTTTTATTTAGATGGATTACAAGATGGTACGACAATTATTTTAAATCGTGATGATTTTCAGATTCATATTGCATTTAATGATCTGATTGAAACACATCCTCTTATTGCACTTAGTAAGGGAAGTCATTTTTATAATGGAGAGGATACGAAAAAACCAGATATTCGTTTAGATTGTTATGTAAAACAAGGAGAAAGGTATGAATATGAATCGTCTATCATTATTGAAGTGAAATATAGTCCCATGTATAATATTTTTCAGCCTGTTGGTAATACAAAAGCAACGGAACAAATGTATAAATATTGGTCTATTAAATATGTAGATGAAAAAGATGGGAAACGTATTTTCAAGAGAAGAGCGATTCACGAAGTGATTTGTGTTTATCCAGGAAGCCATATGCATGGCAAGAAAATTGAATCTGGTTGCGGTGTTTTCTTGCAATTATATCCATATAAAACGAAGCAAGGTAAAGAAAAGTTAGCTGGAAAACACGGGCTTGTACAAATTTTTGAGAAATGGCTAAAGAATACCGTTTTATAAAAAGGACTCCTTGCTTTTTGAATAAAAGAAAATCCTGAGAATCATTATTTCTCAGGATTTATTGTCAATTTGAAATAATTTTTTACCGAGCTACCATTTTAATGTTGTCAACGCGCAGCACCCCACATAAATCGTATGAGGAAACTGGCAGTGAATCAATTGCGATAATGAGGTATTATCAAAGTAACATTTAAAAAAACTTTTATTTCAATGTTAAGGGTTTTCTCAAATAACCTCTGTCCCTATGATACAAAATAAGAGCAATCACTAAAATTCCTGATGCAATCCATATAGATGTGTTCCCTATATGAGTGGTGGAAAATGTCCCTAACGATGCACCAAATAAAAAAGAAAGAATGATAACAAAGAATTCTTTAAATTGTTTTTTCGCTTCTTGATTGTGTTCTATGAATGCCAAATATGCTGCCTGCGTTGCAGTTCGAAGGTTTCCTGTTGTCATCGTTGAATTGTAGGTCCACTTGTCTAGTTTGTTAAAAGTAGAGATTTGTAAAGATGATACAAACGAAATACATACTGTTATCACTATGTTAGGTACACTTTTTGGCAAAATACCTACAACGGCTAAAATAATGCATTCTAATATAAGGATAGAACGTCTATAACTATGCAATAGTTGTCTTATATGAGGAATCTTTACTACTTCTGATACCAAAACACCTAATATAAAAGCTAAAATAGGCGGGATATAAAGTAAAGCACTTTCCCATTCCCCATTAGCTGCTCTTACAGCGAATAGTACTATATTTCCTGTCTGTGCATTGGCAAATACTCTGTCTCTGCTGACGAATGTATAAGCATCTAAAAAGCCTCCAACTATAGCTAACAAAACACCCAAACGAACAGAGTTTGAAGATAATGAAGGAATCGTAGTTAGTTTATCTTTCATAATATGATCTCCTTGTATCTTATATTGAAGATATTTATTTATAATTAATATTCTGCTTAGATGAAAAAGGCATTCCTTTAAAATCTTTCACAGCAGATTAGCAATACTTATCTTGATTTCGCTTCTTTTTCCTATATTATATATAATGTATAATCCTACCCATTTTTTTAACCATAATCAACACTATTATTTAACATATTTTATTCGTTTTATAAAAATAAAAGTCGAATAGGAATTCTGGTTACTTTATAGAATGTATAAGTAGTAAATATTTTTAGTTGCATACGAAGGTTTGTTCTTATATGATAGATGATGAAAGCGTTGTCAAAAAAAGAACGGCGATGGGAAAGGCGGGTAAATATGTTCCAGCGTGTTCAAACAAAGGAAGAACATTTTTGGTTCGAGCAACTGTGGGGAGATTTTTGTGAAGAAAGAGATTTAATGTTCGTAGAACGTAATTTAAATCCATCACGATTTTTATTAATAGAAGATCAGCACTATATCGGTACTGTAGAGTGTATTCGATATGTAGTGCCTGAACAATCAAATTCTGAGTTTTTCTATCCGTTTTCTGAAAATGATTTAGTGAAAGACTTAAAAAATGTTTATGAAATAGGAAAGTTAAGTATTGCGAAAACCTCTCGGGGAAGAGGACATTTTAAAAGGCTAGCAGCTATTTTATTTATGCATGCTTTAGAAATGAAAGCGGAATGGTATATTGCTGTCGTTACAAAACGGATGTATATGTATTTATTTACACTTGGTTTTCCGATTGAGCCAATAGATAATCCCTTTAATTTTCATGATACGTTGCAAGGTGTACCTGTACGGATTCATGCTCGAAAGGGAATAACACATCTATATTCATTGAAGGAATTTCGAGATATTATTCAAGGAAATGCTCATGCCCAAGCACTTATTAAGGAATACAGTAAAAATATTATGTTAACAAATTAAATTGTCACAAATTTTTATATATTATTGTGATTGATATCACATCCTTCTCGTTCAATATACATTACGCTTTATTTGTAAGAATTGATTGAGGAAGGGATGGGATTGTATGTTTTGTTACCAATGTGAACAAACACCAACAGGTGGATGTAAAGTAATGGGTGTTTGCGGAAAAAACGAAACGATTGCAAGTTTACAAGATACAATTGTATTTGGATTAAAAGGAATTGCAGCTTATCGTACTCATGCAGCTCAGCTTGGATATACAGATTCGTTTGTAGATGCTACAACGCATGAAGCATTATATATGACATTAACAAATTCAAACTTTAATGAACAAGAACATTTGGAAATGGCTATGAAAGTTGGGAAAGCTGCCTTACGAGTGATGGAATTGTTGGATGAGGTGCATACGAATCACTTTGGTGTTCCTGAACCTGTTCATATTACGCAAAATCGTGTAGAGGGTAGAGCGATTGTTGTTACAGGTCATAATCTATTTGCTTTAGAGGAATTGCTCAAGCAAACAGAAGGGAAAGGGATTCATATTTATACGCATTCAGAAATGCTCCCAGCTCATGGATATCCACAGTTAAAAAAATATAAACATTTAAAAGGGAACATCGGTAAAGCATGGTATGATCAGCGACGTCTTTTTGACAAATTTACAGGTGCGATTTTAGCTACAACGAATTGTGTAATGCCTATTAAAGGGTCGTATGCTGATCGTTTCTTTTCTTATGATATTGCTGGGCTAGAGGGCGTTCAAAAAATTGAAAATGATAATTTTGACCCATTGATTGAAAAGGCCTTGGAGTTACCAGAAGTATATATGGAGTCGGACGAACAGTTGTTAACAGGTTTTCATCATAATACGGTATTATCGTTAGCGCCAGAAATTATTGAAGCAGTAAAAGCAGGAAGAATTAAACGGTTCTTTGTGATTGCAGGCTGTGACGCTCCAGGAAAAGGTGGGGAATATTATCGTGAATTAGCGATGTCACTTCCGATGGAAACGGTTATTTTAACAACTTCTTGTGGGAAGTTTCGTTTTAATGATGTAGATTATGGGGTTGTACCAGGAACGCAGATTCCACGCTACATTGACTTAGGTCAATGTAATAACTCGATTTCAACAATAAAAATCGCAGCTGCTTTAGCGGATGCTTTTCAATGTGAAGTGAATGAATTGCCGATTAGTATTGTGTTATCTTGGTTTGAACAAAAGGCAGTTGCCATTTTACTTGGGTTATTTAGCCTTGGAATTCAAGATATACGTATTGGTCCAAAAGTACCTGAATTTATTTCACCTGGTGTACTTCAAGTGTTGCAAGAGACATTTGGATTGAAAATGATCACGACTGCCACTGAAGATATGAATATGATGTTATCATAATAAAAGGATGCCTTGTTATAAGGCATCCTTTTATTATGAAGTAAAAAAGCGTATTCTGATTAACTAGGGGGAAGTCAATCAGAATACGCGAACTCATAAGTGAAAAATATTAAAAACCAAATATACTTAAAATCATTTTACGACGCTTTGGTTTTTTTTCCCGTTCATATGTTGGCTTAATATCAGGTGTAATGTACAGTGGTTCTTCTTTCTTAAGATCCGCCTCTAGTTTCTGGATTCTGTCTAGCATTTCTTCTATTTCACGTCGATGTTGTAGCAATTGATAAGTAACAACATCATTTGCTTTATCTTTCATTTGTTCTTCCATTTGATCTAATCGCCGGTTAATTGCATTTAATTGTGTCACGAATTGCTCAAAATCATTTGAAGATTTTGTTTGAGAATCTGGATCTACATGAGAGCAATGATGCTCTAACATTTGATCTAAGTCACTTTGTGTAAAAATGTAATGGCCATATTTGTTTTTTTCTATCTCGAGATTTAATTGTTGTGCAATCCGGACCACTGCCTTTGGGCTAATACCTAATTTTTTGGCAATAAAGGGTGTTTTATATTCCAAGATAATCCCTCCTATATATATCCTGTTGAATGATTTCGAGGTAATAAGCTTGTTACCTTCAAGAATGACAAAAGAAGTGCGGAATCGGCAAAGAAAGTGCTTTTTCACAAAAATGAGTTTATAAGCATATAAAGCTTCTAAAAAGAAAGAATTTTGTCTGAATTTTGTAAGTATTCTTATTTGACGGAGGGAAAACATTTAGATTATCATAAATATAAATATCTTCTTTTATGTATGCATATAATGTATAAAAAGGTGATTGCGAATGTAGAATTTTGTAAGATTATAAGTAAGGGTACTTCACTTGAATAAATTTAAGTAGGAGGTGGCTTCCTTGCTTACACCGTAAGTAAGGACACATATTTGGACATATATAGTATAAGTATGGTGATTGTTTTAATTGCCTTATCTGCATTTTTCGTTGCGGCAGAATTTGCAATTGTGAAAGTGAGAGGCTCACGCATCGATTATTTGATTATAGAAGGTAATAAACATGCAAAGTCAGTAAAAACAATCATTACAAACTTAGACGAGTATTTATCAGCTTGTCAATTAGGAATTACAGTTACAGCTCTCGGGATTGGTTGGTTAGGTAAACCAGCGTTAAAACACATGTTTGATGTGCTGTTCGCAAGTTGGAACGTGTCTCCCCAGCTTGCAGAGATTATGGCTGTGATTCTAGTGTTTATGTTCATTACTTTTTTCCATGTGGTTGTGGGAGAGTTAGCGCCAAAAACATTTGCAATTCAAAAAGCAGAACAAGTAAGTTTGCTTGTTGCAAAGCCACTAATTTTCTTTTATCGGATTACTTTTCCTTTTATTTGGCTGTTAAACGGATCAGCTCAATATGTAACGAGAATATTTGGTTTGCAAAATGCGAAAGATCATGAGGAAGTACATTCGGAAGAAGAATTACGTCTATTAATGTCAGAAAGTTACAAAAACGGGGAGATTAATCAATCTGAATTTAAATATGTAAATAAAATCTTTGAATTTGACGATCGGATTGCAAAAGAAATCATGGTACCACGTAAAGAAATGTATATTTTAGATAAAGATACACCAGTGAAAAAAGCATTACAAATAATGTCAAGTGAAAAATATACAAGATATCCAGTTGTCGATGGGGATAAAGATCATGTGATTGGTTTTGTAAACTTTAAAGATATTTTCACAGACTTTGTGAAGCATGGTACTGTTAGTAAAGAAAAGGTAGAGCAGTATATCAGGCCTATTATTCTTGTTATTGAGTCAATCCCAATTCATGATTTATTTTTAAAAATGCAAAGGGAACGAACACATATTGCGATATTAATTGATGAATATGGTGGAACATCAGGGCTCGTAACAGTTGAAGATATATTAGAAGAAATTGTTGGAGATATTCAAGATGAATTTGATACGGATGAACAACCAGAAATTCAATGTGTCAGTGAAACAAAGACAATTCTAGAAGGAAAAGTGCTTGTTAGTGAAGTCAATACATTATTAGGTTTAACCATTGATGATGATGGTGTTGATACGATTGGTGGTTGGATTTTAACAAAGAACCTCGGGGTTGAGGAGGGAGATATTGTTGAAATTGAAACCTATAAATTTTGTGTGAAAGAGTTAGATGGTCACTATATTAAGAGGATAGAAGTGACGAAACCATCAGTGCCTATTCTCATTTCAGAAACTGAAAAAGCTATATCATTACAAGAACAAATTAGCTCGTAAACTCTGCTTTTAGCAGAGTTTTTTTAGTGAGCAAAATGTTTTTTTATGCCAGAAGGCCGTGTTACAATAAAATAAGTCAGACCTTTAATGAGGTGAAGTATTTTTCGAATAAAATGAATGGTACTTAAAAAGTTTTAGATTATACATATATTTGAAAGGAGCGTTTATATGAAGCAACATTTATATATAGATGGAGAGTGGAAGGGAGTAGAGACGTATAAAACGTTGTATGCACCATACTCAGAGGAAGTACTAGCGGAAATTGCTCAAGGGACAGAGGAAGATGTTCAAAAAGCAATTTCTTCAGCGAAAAAGGCGACGAAAGAGATGGGGAAATTATCAGCATATGACCGCGCATCCATTTTAGAAACAGTTGCCCAAAAAATGCACGAGAGAAGAGAGGAATTTGCAGAAATTATTGCAAAAGAAGCGGCGAAACCTATTCGTGCAGCACGTGGAGAAGTAGATCGTACGGTACAAACATATAAGTTTGCAGCTGAAGAGGCAAAGCGTATATATGGAGAGACTTTACCGTTAGATGCAGCACCAGGAGCAGATGGTCGTATTGCTTATACTGTTCGGAAGCCAATCGGTGTTATTGGGGCCATTACACCATTTAATTTCCCGTTAAATTTAGTTGCTCATAAAGTTGGACCTGCAATTGCTGCAGGTAACACAATAGTTTTAAAGCCGGCTGATCAAACGCCACTGTCATCGTATGCCCTTGTTGAATTATTTGAAGAAGCTGGATTACCAAAAGGGGCTTTTAACATTGTATCTGGACGAGGCTCAATTGTTGGTGAAGCATTGGTAAAAGATGACCGTGTGGCTTCAATTACATTTACAGGAAGTCCAGAGGTTGGCATCGGTATTAAAGCAAAAGCTGGATTAAAACGTGTAACATTGGAGCTTGGTTCAAATGCTGCAGTAGTGATTGATGAAAATGTAGAATTAACAGAAGAAGTAATTGAGCGTGTGAAATGGGGAGCTTTTGTGAATAATGGACAAGTTTGCATTTCCGTACAACGTGTATTTGTTCATGAAAATAAAATGGAAGAATTCACTGAGAAATTAACAAAGGCGATGGAAAAGGTAGTAGTAGGCGACCCGCTTCATGAAGATACAGATGTTTCTGCGCTTATTTCAAAAAATGATGTTAATCGTATTGAATTATGGATACAAGAAGCGGTAAAAGAAGGGGCAACTGTTTTGTGCGGTGGTAAAAAACGCGACGCGCGTATATTTGAACCAACTGTATTAACAAATGTTCCAAATCACGTTTCTGTCCAGTGTCAAGAAGTGTTTGGACCGGTTATGACGGTAAATATATTCCAAACATTTGATGAAGTATTAGAAATGGTAAATAACTCACGATATGGCTTACAGGCCGGAGTATTCACAAATGATTTAACGAAAGCAATGCGAGCAATTGATGAACTAGAAGTAGGTGGCGTCATGATTAACGACATTCCAACATTTAGAGTGGATCATATGCCATACGGTGGTGTGAAAGAAAGTGGCACAGGACGTGAAGGAATTAAATATGCGATTGAAGAAATGACAGAGATGAAATTAGTTTGTATTAAAAAATAACTGGCATAAACAGTAACAAAAGGTACACTTGCAACTTGGACAAGTGTACCTTTTGTGTTCAATTGTGTTATTTCATTTCTTGTTTAAAAATAGCATCTTCAACATAAATTTGTTCTTTATCTATAGCTGTATTACGAGCTAAAACTAAACCAATTGGTGTATGTGTACCTTTATTTTGAACAATTGTGAAAGGGACATTTTTTTCGTTTGCTAATTTAATGTATTTTGATAAATGTGGGTAAGTAATGCTGCCATTTATAAATAGCTGTAATGATTGAGAAGAGCGCATGTTAGTGGCTACTTCTGTATACACATTGCTTTGCATCACTTGACCGATTGTTAAAGCGACTTCTACACGCTCACGTAATGTGCCTAAATACATATTACGTTCTTCTGGTTTGTTTTGCTTTTGGCCATAAATGCCTTCTTGGAGATAATCTTCCACATTTTTATTTGCCATATTTTTCACACCTTTCATTCTTATTGTACGCAAGAATCAAAAAGGATGCAAAAAAAGTCATTTTAAATATATGGTAGTTGATGTAGGGAGAAGGAAAATACCTGCCATTAATCAAAGGTATAATGAGTAATAAAAATAAAATTAACTTTATCAACAGAAATTAACAAAATGTGACAATAATCTCTTAACGAAATGTATTTTTTGTGTTAATATTCAAAATATATAGGGTATGTATCGCATGGAAATGGAGGGAATGGGGGTTTTTCCAATCGATAAGGATATTAAAGAAGTATTTTGTTCGCATTTAAAAGACAACAGGCACCAATTCGTAGAGAACTGGAAAAACAAAATGGTAATTTCTGAAAAAGATCCATTTAAGCAAGAAGTAGCTCGAAATGGAGAGAGTGTATTAGGGTTAATTATTGAATTTATTATGGAGGATAAGGATATAGCTTATCTTCAGCCGGTATGTGAGAAGATTGCGATTGAGCGTGCAGGGGCAGATGTGAATATTGGAGATTTTGTCTATAATGCAAATGTCGGAAGAAATGAACTATTTGAGGCGATGTGTGAATTAGATGTTAATGCTCGTGAACTGAAACCAATTATGACAAAAATACATACTTGTTTTGACAGATTAATTTATTATACCGTTTTAAAGTACTCGGAAATTATATCAAGAAATTTAGAGGAAAAACAGCAATATATAAATGAAACACATAAAGAAAGATTGACGATTTTAGGACAAATGTCGGCTAGTTTTGTTCACGAATTTCGAAATCCATTAACCTCAATTATGGGATTTGTAAAATTGTTAAAATCAGAACATCCCAATCTATCATATTTAGATATTATTTCACATGAATTAGATCAATTGAACTTTCGAATTTCGCAATTTTTACTTGTTTCTAAAAAAGAAATATGGAATGAATCTGAACGTTTTTGGCTTAATGACTTATTTCATGATATTATTCAGTTCTTATATCCAAGTATAGTAAATGCCAATGTTTCAATTGAAAAAAACTTACCATATCCTATCCCATTTGTCGGGTATCGTAGCGAAGTGAGGCAGGTTTTTCTAAACATTTTAATGAACTCAATTGATGCTCTCGAAGCGATTAAAGAAAATCGTAAAATTATTATCGATGTACGTGAAGATGAAGAAATGATTTATATTGTGATTAAAAATAATGGGCCAATGATTCCGGTGGAAAGTATTGAAACCATTTTTGAACCATTTGTCACCACTAAAAAATTAGGAACGGGTATCGGATTGTTTGTATGTAAACAAATTGTTGAAAAGCATAATGGATCGATTACGTGTCAATCAAATTTTGAGTGGACAGAATTTCATATTACATTTCAAAAATGAAATTAAAAAAGTCCGCACCATAATACTATGGTGTAGACTTTTTTAATTTGTAAGAATAACGGCTTCTACGTTTGGAGATTGAGTAGAATAGCTTACAAGTGAAATTGTGTAGATTGTATTTGGTTCAACTTTTACTTTCGGAATTGTGACAAGAATTTTTTTTGTATCAGCAAGTGAAATCTCAATATCAGCTGTACCGGGGCTTACTTGTAAATAATCTGTTATTTGTTTAAAGAGTACGTTTTCGAATAAATGATCACCATCTTTTAATGAAACGTTAACAACAGGGGTGTCAGGTGATAAGTGTGCAAATCTTATTTTTGCTTGACCAGATGGTAAATGAGTATTATCAAGCATTGGCTGTAGCTGGATATGTGAATTGTTACCGAGTACGACAAGCGTATAGGAATGGTTTCCCATCATGGGTACAAGTGCTGAAAAAATAGGTGTTTCATTACCAACAGGAACAATATCAATGCGGTATTGTCCTTGTGTTAAGGAAAAATAAGGACTGAACTGTTTAAAAGAAATATTTTTGATTACTCTCTGTCCATTCACTAAAACATCAATAGGTGGTGTATGAGAAGATGCGTGGAAAGTTCTCATATGGGATGGTAATGTTGCTTCTTGAGACTCACGTTTTTCATACGCATGTACAAGCTGTGTGATTGCATGATGATACTTCATAGATAATTCTATATATTTTTTAGGATTTGTATATTGATAGTAGCGAGCAAGTTGCTCATAACGAGCTGCTTCTTGTCCGTATTTTTCAATTTCAGATTGAGCCATGGAAACTCCTCCTTTGTCATCACTATAACTATATGCTTATTGGAAAAGGTGTTATGCAAAAAACTTGCTTTTCCAAAAGGAAACCGTTATCCCAAGTGTTAAAATGACAACAGCTAGTTTGTTTGATGTCACTAATTTTAAATATATACAAATTGCACGATTCAATGTAAGTAAAAGAAGTCTGAGCTAAACTATGAATTTTTTCATTTCTAGGCAAATACACATACAAAATAATGGTTGTCCTACATAATGTAAAAATGAAATGTAAATTTAAGTTATGGAGGAGAGGAATAAGTAATGTGGGGCTATGGATATCCCGGTAGTTATTGTGGATATGGTTATGGCGGATATGGTGGCGGAGGCTGTGGTACGGGTTATGGATTTGCGTTATTAGTTGTACTGTTTATTTTATTAATTATCGTTGGAGCATGTTGGGTGCGTTAATAATCGATAAAGAGCGTCATGCTGAACTGGTTAATATGGTTAATCGGTTCTTTTTTTTTTCTAGAAAAAAGAACCGATTAAGGAATAAGGATATTTATCATTTTAACCGAGAAGCCCCCTTTCTCTAAACGAAGTGAAGGGGGGGGGAGTTCAATTTGGGAATAAGTGATTTTAGAGTGGAACAAGTTAAATGTTTTGTGATGGCAAAAAATAGAATTGTAAGAAATTTGTCTAATTTTGTTTAAAAGTATGAAATATAAACTACATAAATAGGAAGGAAATTGACGGGAGTTTCGTCGAAGTTTACACAATGTCAGCGATTTTGAGAGGCTGATGTTATGATAAGAAAATAATTTGTTAGTTTGTTTTTAGGTTCATTTTTTATAAGGAGGAGGGATGTTTAGGCCGTAAAGCGCGTTTAGTTTTCAAGTATATTTCTGAATCTTCTTTTTTATTTTCGTTTTTTAGCACTTATTTGTATATTTTATAATAGTTTTTTCATAGATTCACTGCGCTTGCAGAGGATTCTTTTTTATGAAAGAAACGTCAATTTTCTTCATATGTATATACAAATTGGAGAAATGGGGGAGCGCTATGCGCGATTACTTAATTAAACCACTTGTTGGTCAACCGTATCCGATGATTTCACATGGAAAAGGTGTATATTTGTATGATCAAAATGGTAACAAATATTTTGATGGTTCGTCAGGAGCGATTACGGCTGGTATCGGACATGGCGTAACAGAGATTGCGGAAGTGATTAAAAAGCAGGCAGAGGAGATTGCTTTTGTCTATCGATCACAGTTTACGAGTGAACCAGCAGAGAAGTTGGCAAAGAAGTTAAGTGATTTAAGTGTAGGAGATTTAAACTGGAGTTTTTTCGTAAATAGTGGTACAGAAGCAAATGAAACGGCTATGAAAATTGCAATTCAGCATTTTCAAGAGCGAGGCATTCAAGGGAAACATAAAATTTTGTCAAGGTGGATGAGTTATCATGGCATTACGATGGGCGCTTTATCAATGTCTGGACATCCACTTCGTCGGCAACGGTTTGTATCTATTTTAGAAGATTATCCAACTGTGCCAGCACCTTATTGTTTCCGATGTCCTGTGCAAAAGGTATATCCAACTTGTCAGCTTTCTTGTGCAACAGAATTAGAACGTGCAATCGAGCGGATTGGAGCAGAACATATTGCAGCTTTTATAGCTGAACCAATTATTGGTGCTGCTGGCGGTGCAGTTGTACCACCAAAAGAATATTATAAGGTAATTAAAGATATTTGTAACCATTACAATATTTTATTTATTGCTGATGAAGTTATGACAGGTCTTGGCCGCACGGGTGCGTGGTTTGCGATGGAGCATTGGGGTGTGGAGCCAGACATCATGACGCTTGGAAAAGGCCTAGGTGCAGGTTATACACCGATGGCAGCGACAGTTGTAAGTGATCGTGTGATGGAACCGATTTTACGGGGGTCACGCTCTGTTATGAGTGGGCATACGTTAAGTGCAAATCCATTATCAGCAGCGACAGCTTTAGCTGTTATTGAATATATGGAAAAACATAATCTACCTGAAAAAACAGCTGAAAAAGGAGAGTATTTAATTAAAGGGTTACAAAAAATTCAACAAGAATCGACGATTATTGCTGATGTACGCGGAAAAGGATTCTTGATTGGAGTAGAATTGCAACCGTTTACAAAATCATCTGAACTTATTTCAGTTGCAGCGAAAAATGGACTTCTCTTATACCAAGCTGTTTCAGGGCAAGCAGGAAAAGAGGATAGCGCACTGCTTGTTGCACCACCAATGACAACTACATATTCTGAATTAGATGAATTACTTTCAATTTTTGCAAAAAGTGTGGAAGAGATGATGCAAAAGGGAGGGCATAGTATCGCATGACAACCATAACAAATACATTTGGTAAATTAAAAGAAATTGACGAGGTTATTTCGTTGTTTCATGATGATATGACATTAATGTTTGGGGGATTTGGCGGGGTTGGATCCCCTCCTTCACTCATACAAGCCATTGTAGAGAAAGGGATTACAAATTTACATTTAATTGGAAACGATACAGGGTTTCCGGATGTAGGAATTGGTCGTCTTGTGACAAATGAGAGAGTAAAATCACTCATTACTTCTCATATTGGTTCGAATCCAAATGCAGGAAGACAATTAAATGAAGGAAGATTACAGATTGAGTTTTCACCACAAGGAACATTAGCAGAGCGAATTCGTGCAGGCGGTGTAGGGCTTGGTGGAATTCTTGTTGATGTCGGTATTGACACAATTGTGGAGGAAGGAAAGCAAACAGTCGAGATGAGTGGGAAAACCTTTTTAGTGGAAACAGCTTTAACCGCTGAAGTAGCGATTGTATATGCTAAAAAAGCAGATCCGTTTGGTAATCTTGTATTCGATAAAAGCGCTCGCAATATGAATCCACATGTGGCAATGGCTGGAGATATTACAATTGTTGAGGCAGAAGAAATTGTCCCACTCGGAAGTTTAGATCCTGAAGAGATTGTTGTTCCAGGTGTTTTTGTAAATTATATCGTGCCATCGGAAGGAGTGAACTGGAAATGGGTATGGGAGTAGAAGTGAGAGATAAGATTGCAAGGCGTGCAGCGAAAGAGATACAAAATGGGATGATTGTTAATTTAGGAATTGGTATCCCTTCTCTTGTGCCTAATCATTTACCAGAAGATACGCATGTGATGTTTCATGCAGAAAACGGTATTGTTGGAATGGGCCCAACGCCTAGTAAAGGAAGAGAAGATGGAAACTTATGTAATGCGGCCGGATTGCCGACGTCGCTTATTACAGGAGCAAGTTATTTCGATAGCTGTATGGCATTTGGGATGATTCGAAAAGGATTGCTTGATATAACCATTCTTGGTTCCTTGCAAGTGAGTGAGAACGGTGATTTAGCCAACTGGATTGTACCAGGAAAACGCGTTCCGGGTATTGGCGGAGCGATGGATTTAGCACAAAAAGCAAAGCGGGTTGTTGTTGTGATGAATCATGTTGATAAATATGGAAACGCAAAAATTGTTTCAGAATGTACATTACCGTTAACGTCGAAAAAATGTGTGGATTTAATTATTACGGATATGGCTGTAATGGAAGTTACTTCTGAAGGTTTAGTACTTCAAGAGCTAATGAGCCCTTATACAGTAGAGGATGTGAAACAAAATACGGAGGCATCTTTTCATGTAAGTTCTAATTTACTTGTGATTGAATGAGAGGAGCTAACAAATTATGAAGCAATTAAAAAAACAAGTATGTGACTATATTGAAAGTCATGAAGGAGAAACTATAAAGCTCTTACAACGATTAATTCAAGAAAAGAGTGTATCAGGTGATGAAAGCGGTGCACAAGCAATTGTAATTGAAAAGCTACGAGAATTAGGCTTAGATCTCGATATTTGGGAGCCTTCTTTTACAAAAATGAAAAATCATCCTTATTTTGTATCCACACGAACAAGTTTTTCAGATAGTCCGAATGTTGTTGCGACTTTGAAAGGAAGCGGCGATGGAAAATCCATGATTTTAAATGGACACATTGATGTTGTACCAGAAGGTGATGTAAATCAGTGGGAACATCATCCATATAGCGGTGAAAGAGTAGGAAATCGTGTATATGGTCGTGGAACTACGGATATGAAGGGCGGAAATGTAGCTCTTATGCTGGCGATGGAAGCGATTATAGAACTGGGTATTGAATTAAAAGGAGATATTTATTTTCAAAGTGTAATAGAAGAAGAGAGTGGCGGAGCGGGTACTTTATCGGCAATTTTGAGGGGGTATAAAGCGGATGGCGTTATTATTCCTGAGCCGACAAATATGAAGTTTTTCCCGAAACAACAAGGTTCCATGTGGTTTCGCTTGCATGTGAAAGGGAAAGCAGCTCATGGTGGTACTCGTTACGAGGGAGTTAGTGCAATTGAAAAAAGCATGTTTGTTGTTGAGCATTTAAGAAAGCTAGAACAGAAGAGAAATGAACGGATTACAGATCCATTATATAAAGAAATCCCAATCCCAATTCCAATCAATATTGGGAAAATTGAGGGCGGTAGCTGGCCAAGTTCTGTTCCGGATTCGTTAATTTTAGAAGGAAGATGTGGAATCGCGCCGAATGAGACTATAGAGGCGGCAAAAGAAGAGTTTGAAAATTGGGTGAGTCAATTAAAAAATATTGACCCATGGTTTGAAGGATATCCAGTAGAAGTAGAATGGTTCGGAGCAAGATGGGTTCCTGGTGAATTGGATGAGAAGCACGTGCTTATTACAACGCTTCAAGATAATTTTGCCCAAATTGAAGGGAAAAGTCCCGTTATAGAAGCAGCTCCTTGGGGGACAGATGGCGGGTTATTTACACAAATCGCTGATGTGCCAACGATTGTATTCGGGCCAGGAGAGACAAAAGTAGCTCATTATCCAAATGAATATATTGAAGTCGATAAAATGATTACCGCAGCAAAAATTATTGCATGTACGTTACTAGACTGGTGTGAGGTGAAAAGATGAAATATTATGAATCATTTAGAGAACAGACGAAGCATTATACTGTAGAAGGAGTGTTAGATTATTTTAATAAGCGCATTAGAGTAGATCATTATACAGGAAATGTTGGAAGCATTACACAAACAATAGATGAATTAACAGAGAAGCACTCTTTCACAAAATGTATTATAAAAGGAAAGGGAGAGCATGTTTCAACATGGCTCTCCTTTGGTTTCTTATTGGAAGCAACGATACCGCATTATTTTCAAGGGCATGATGCGTACTTTTTCGTGAAGTATCGTAATGATGAAAGACGAAATAGTATTCATTGGGTGGAAGAAGACAATATTATAAGCGGTGTAAGAGCAAAAGAAGTAAAGGAAAAAGAAATTCCTGAGAAATTTGTGTTAAGAAAAGCGACAGAAGCAGACGCAGAAGAGTTAGCAGATGTGTTCGGAAAAGTGTTTGAAATTTACCCAACACCTTTAAATGAAGCGGGTTATGTGAAGCAGACGATGAAGGAGGATACAATTTATTACGTATATGAATTAGAAGGACGCATTATTAGTACTGCTTCTGCTGAAATGAACGTGAAAGAAGGAAATGCAGAATTAACGAATTGTGCTACTTTACCTGAATATCGAAAACATGGATTTATGAAAAGTTTACTTGTTAAGTTAGAGGAAGAACTTCAAGAGAGAGCTATTTTTTACTCCTATACGATTGCTCGCTCTCTTTCTTTTGGAATGAATGCGGCCTTTCACCAGTTAGGATATACGTACACAGGAAGACTTGCGAATAATTGTTATATTTTCGATAAATTAGAAGATATGAATATATGGACGAAAGATTTATCCCGCATGAATGGGCAGTAATACCCACCTTAAGATTCAGAGAAAAGCGAAGAAGATTGGTGGGGGATAAACTGCCCGTAAAAGTCCGATTGATGAGAGCTTTCCATCAGTGAAGGATGAAGAAAACCTCCACTGATGGAAGTTTCACTTTATCTAGCCATAAAGTAAAAAAATATGAGTAAGGCGTAAAAATATATAAATTTCACTAAAAAATAGAACAGAATCGTCATGCTTACAATCGCACACAGGGATGCCAAAATTTCGGCATATAATTTGCTGGATTTTTGGCAAGAGGGGGGATGACATTGCTGGCAGTTTCGACACAAGAAGTCATTGAAGCGATTTTAGGCAGTATTGATGAAGCCATCCATGCAGTGGATGAAAATGGTATTACAATTTTTTATAATACGGTTGCTGCGAAACATGATGGATCAAAGATTGAGAATGTATTAGGGAAACATTTATTAGAGGCATTCCCATCGTTATCGCGAGAAACGAGTACACTTATGAAAGTTTTAGATACACAAAAGCCAATCTTACATCAAGTTCAGCGCTATCAAAATTTAAAGGGAGAAGATGTTTGTACTGTAAATACAACGTTACCTATTTTCATAGAGGGAAGTATTGCAGGTGCTGTTGAAATTGCAAAAGATTATTCCACGATTCAAAAATTAACGGATACGATTGTTGATTTACAGTCAAAAATGAAGCGTTCTTCCAGTAGAAGATCTACTAAAAAGCATGTTGCGTTTAATACTATTGTGACGAATGATTCACGTTTTAGTCAAACGAAAGAGTTGGCACAAAAAGTAGCACCGACAGACGCAAATGTTTTAATATATGGTGAAACAGGAACAGGAAAAGAATTATTTGTACAAGCGATTCATGAGGCTTCAAAGCGAAAAAACAAACCGTTTATTGCACAAAACTGTGCCGCTCTCCCAGAATCACTATTAGAAAGTTTATTGTTTGGAACGACAAAAGGTAGCTATACTGGAGCGATTGAACGGGCGGGATTATTTGAACTTGTAGATGGAGGGACATTATTTTTAGACGAATTAAATTCGATGCCCCTTGATCTGCAGGCAAAAATGCTTCGTGTATTAGAAGATGGGGTAATTCGCCGCATTGGTGATAATAAAACGAGAAAAGTAGATGTCCGTGTCATCACTGCGATGAATCAGCCTCCAGAAGTATGTTTACGTGAAAATAAAATTCGTACCGATTTATATTATCGATTAAATGTATTTTCTTTATATATTCCACCACTTCGTGAACGAAAAGAAGATGTATTATTGTTGGTATCTTACTTTTTAAGAGACTATAACAAGGAATATAAAAAAGAGGTACTTCATATTGATAAGGAAACGAAAGAAAGGTTACTAGCGTATCATTGGCCTGGAAATGTGAGAGAATTAAAACATACCATTGAACATGCAGTCATCATTGCAGAAGGAACTTCGTTAAACACTTGTTGTTTGCCGCGTACATTGCAGAAGGACCTTCCAAAGAAGAAAAATATTTTACCGTTACGTGAAGCACTCCACCAAACAGAAAAAGAATTAATTGATAGCGCCTTAATAGAGACAGAAGGGAATATCTTGCAAGCTGCTAAATTACTAGGTATTCCAAGACAAACGCTGCAATATAAATTGAATAAGTATGACAAAACCGCCGAATAATCGGCGGTTTTTTATGAGTTTGCACCAATAAAAGAGCGTTTACATATATAAAGAGTACCGAATATGATACTGAATACTGCGCTATAACAAAACTAGAAAAATATTTTCTTCCATATATAATAGGATATTTTTCATGATAACGTACCGAGAATATAGAGTTGGCATAGTTATTGCTTATATAAAAAGTGAGCGTAAAAAAAGGGGGAATAGCAATGTTACACGATGTATATAAACCAAATCGTCATTGGAAAGATATTGAATTATGGAAAGATATCACAGAAGAGCAATGGAATGATTGGGTTTGGCAATTAACGAATACGATCAAAACGTTAGATGATTTAAAGAAAGTAATCAATTTAACACCAGAAGAAGAAGAAGGTGTTAAAATTTCAACGAAAACGATTCCGTTAAATATTACACCGTACTATGCTTCTCTTATGAATCCTGATGATCCGCGCTGTCCGATTCGGATGCAATCTGTACCGATATCGGAAGAGTTATATAAAACGAAGTATGACTTAGAAGATCCGCTTCATGAAGATGAAGATTCACCGGTTCCTGGTTTAACACACCGTTATCCAGACCGCGTTTTATTTCTAGTGACAAATCAATGTTCGATGTATTGTCGCTACTGTACACGTCGTCGTTTTAGTGGACAAATTGGGATGGGCGTACCGAAAAAGCAATTAGATGATGCGATTGCTTACATTCGTGAAACACCACAAGTACGAGACGTATTAATTTCTGGTGGTGATGGTCTTCTTATTAATGATAAAATCTTAGAATATGTATTAAAGAACTTACGAGCAATTCCGCATGTGGAAATTATTCGGATTGGAACGAGGGCTCCAGTCGTATTCCCACAACGTATTACAGAAAATCTATGTAATATTATTAAAAAATATCATCCAGTATGGTTAAATACGCACTTTAATACTTCTATTGAAATCACAGAGGAATCCAAATTGGCATGTGAAATGCTTGCAAATGCAGGAGTCCCAGTTGGAAACCAAGCGGTTATTTTAGCAGGAATTAATGATAGTGTACCGATTATGAAAAAGCTGATGCATGATTTAGTAAAAATCCGTGTTCGTCCATATTATATTTATCAGTGTGACTTATCGGAGGGAATCGGTCATTTCCGTGCTCCAGTTTCAAAAGGTTTAGAAATTATTGAAGGATTACGTGGACATACGTCTGGTTACGCAGTACCAACGTTTGTTGTCGATGCGCCAGGCGGAGGTGGAAAAATTGCCCTTCAGCCAAACTATTTAATCTCACAAAGCGCCGATAAAGTTGTGCTTCGAAACTTTGAGGGAGTTATTACAACGTATCCAGAACCAGAAAACTATGTGCCAGGAAGAGCAGAAGGTTACTTTAAAGAGATTTATCCAACATATGAGGAGAAGCGCTCTGACATAGGCGTAGCAGGATTGATGAGCGATAAGAAATTCAATCTTGTTCCGGATGATTTACAACGTATGAATCGCCGGAAAGATTATGAAACAAATGAAACACATTCTTCTTTAAAAGATAAACGAGATAAGCGTGATCAGTTAAAAGATAAAAAATATCAAGCCCAAATGGCGAAGTTAGAAGAAAATAAAGAAGCTGAGGGTGACGCAGTATGAATTGTATGTGGTGTGACAGTACAGAAGCGAAAGAAAGTCTGAATACTGTTTATTGGGAATTGCCAGATGGTACAAAAGCCATTGAAATTCAAAAGACACCATGCATCTCTTGTTCATCATGCGGAATGGACTATCAACCCGATCATGTTGTAAAAGAAATAGAAGATCAGTTGTTTTTAATTTATACAAAAGATTTACCAAAACAATTAACATATGAAGAGTTAATGGAACGACCGCGCCTATTAAAGAGAAATTATTTTGACTTTTAACCAGCGATTATGCTGGTTTTTTTCTTTTTACCCTTGTATAATGTACCCAAGTTAGAAAGGTAGGGAATATTTTTGAAAAAGTCATTTTACCACTATATGATGAAGCATCGTGCATCTTTAATCAAAAACGAAATATCTGATTTAGCTGAAGCTATGTATGATGATTTAAGTTTCCCAAAACAATCAGAAGATTACGATGAAATTAGTTCGTACTTAGAACTAAGTGGATTACTGGGAAGTATGTCTATATTTGATGAAGCATGGGAGCTGTATATACAAGAAAGATAACTATCAAAACATATACAAATATATTTGTATTGGTACATCACTCTATAAAAGTGATGTATTTTTTATGGAAAAAATTTTTCGAATATAAGCTCATGTGATAAGCGTTTTTCTATCGTTTGCATATACTGTTATCAAAATCACGGCTTTGAAAAGGAGAGATATAGATGTCCAGCAAAAAACAACCTAAATATAATGTCGGAGATATAGTCGTGATTACGCTATATGGAACCGTTGGTAAAATCACAAATATGAAAATGTTAGATGGCGTTTATGTATATGAAATTAATAATCATGATGGATATTATGTGGAACAAACTCTGCAACATGTTACAGAACAGGAAATGAAAAAAGGTGAAACAGAATGGATTGAATTACGCTATCATTTTACGTTCGGTGATCTTGTGCAAGTGACAGGTTATGATAAAGACGTCTTTCGCATTGTTGGTTTTCGTACAGAAGTATGGCGATATAAAAATGATGCGTGGGAAGATACAATATATGAGTTATCAAGAATTACAGACGGCGAGTGGCTTGAGGCTGATGAATCCGACTTAACATTACTCGCAAATGCACAAACAGCAAACGCTATTTTAAAGAAAATGAAACAAGATAAAGCTGGAATGAATAAATTAGACTTAGGAAAATTGAAGTCAATAAATAATTCGAAAAAGGTAAGTATTAAAACGAATAAGCAAGAGATTATTGATGGGTTATTAGATATTTATAATGACTATCAATTATTATATGAAACATTTCAGGATGAAGAATACAAAATTGTAATGGATGTTGTTCATAGTTATTTAGTCAAATTAACAGAGAAGAAATAGTGAACTAGAAAGTAAGAAGGAATTGAACAAAAATATATGCTGTATAAGGTATACCCACAATGATTAAAAAAATAAAAAGCCATTTAATAAGAGAGTCTGCCCATTTGTCTTCATGCATGAACTCTTCTTTTCTTTGTTCTATTTCGTATTGATAGTCCATTGTTATTTCCTCCTTTGGATAGCTTGTACTACATCGTATGTTGCAACCTTAGGCAATATGACTGATACCTGTAATATAAAAAAGAAAATCTATTTTTCTAATCTCATATACATAATTTTGAAATTCCTTCATAAAACAGAAATAAAGGAGTGATGCTCATGAAGGAAATTGAAGTCGTGATTGATACGGAAGAAATTGCGGAGTTTTTTTATGAGCAACTAATCGAAAGAGGGTATGTACCGAAACGAGAAGAAATTGAAAATCTTGCTGACATTACATTTGAGTATTTACTAGAAAAATGTATGATTGATGAAGTATTTGAAGAAGATGAAGAGTGAAAGTAACGGCGGGATAGACTCGTCGTTTTTTTACTCTTTAAAACATTGACCTTCTTTACAAATTTGTCACAGCACCTAGGGGGAATTATTGGTATAATAGAAAGGAAATTTTATACAAGAGGTGAAGGGATGTTCAAAAAAATTATTGATTCTGTATTCGGAAAGAAGAGTAGACATCGTTCGTATTCAAGTAGCGATTATCGCCATAGAGGGCATTCATATTCAAGTAGCGACTATAATAAGAGACGTCCATCTCATGGTTATGGGCATCAGCACTATAAAAGAAAGCGTAAGAGTCGTAGTTTCTTTTCAAGTAGTTGATGAATTGGCGTAAAATAATAGCTTGGTTTGATAGACCACTGCGTAAGAATACAATTGTTGCACAGCGTTATAAAATTGAATCAGTAATTGGAATGGGGAGCTATGGGTTTACCTATATCGTGAACGATTTACAGACAGACGAGAATAAAGTATTAAAACAATTGAGACAAAGCAAACAAAGATATATGTCTGGCAGAAAATCATTTACGCAGGAGCAAGAGATTTTAGCGAAGTTAGATCACCCAGCAATCCCAAGTTTATATGATCACTTCATATGGAAGAAGCAGCCATTTTTTGTAATGGAGTACATGCCGGGGAAGAATTTTGAGGATTTTATTTTCTTAGATGGTCATGTATATGAAGAATATGAAGTTTTTTGTATTTTAGATAAAGTATTGGAGATTGTCTCCTATTTTCATAATAAAGGTATTATTCATAGGGATTTAAGAATTCCTAACATTTTAATGGAAGAGAATCAGATTAGTATTATTGATTTTGGATTAGCGAGATTGAAGGGAGAAGTCGATGAACGAGCGTCCTCCTATGAAAGCGAACAAGCTTTTATGAGAGAGATTTATTATCGTAGCGACTTTTATGCACTTGGTCATTTTACATTGTTTTTGCTATACGCTGGTTATGAATCTAATAATGAAAAAGAAAAACCGTGGTATGAAGAGTTACAATTAGAAGAAGAAAACCGCGAAATTATTATGAGAATGTTACAAATGAAAGTTCCATATTATGAAAATGCACAAGATGTTAGAAAAGATGTACGCTATGCATTAGAGAGGATGGAAGATTAATGTTTCAAAAGTTTTTAGCAAGCGTTGGAATTGGAAACGCAAAAGTGGATACAGTTCTTGAAAAAGATGAATATATGGTAGGAGAAGAAATTGCTGGTGTGGTTCAAATTACTGGAGGATCGGTTAGCCAACAAATTGAAAGCATTTACTTAATATTATCAACATCTTATGTGCGAGAAGTAGATGATAAAAAGGAGAATGTGACATTTGACTTAGAACAAGTGCGTTTAACAGAGCCTATTAGCATAGAACCGAATGCAAGAATGGAAATTCCATTTTCATTCTCGATGCCCATTGAAGCCCCACTTACTTTTGGAATGAAGACGGTTTGGATCTATACAGGTCTTGATATTAAGCGAAGTATTGATCCATGTGATCTTGACTACATTCAAGTATTACCAAATGCATTATTAAACAGCGTATTAGATAGTGTAAAACAATTGGGATTCGAGTTTCGTCATGCAGAATGTGAAGAATTACCACATCGTTTGCGCAATCATATCCCGTTTGCACAAGAATTTGAATTTGTACCAGTTTCTGGACAGTATTATGGAGAATTAGATGAACTGGAATTATTGATTCTACCACGTGCTTATGATCGATTGGACATCATTATGGAAGTAGATAGGAAAGCACGTGGATTGGCGGGCCTATTTTCCGAAGCGTTAGATTTAGATGAAAAAGTAATTCGTTTTACTGTGACTCGCGAAGACATTCCATCGATGCAACAAAAAATTAACAGTTATATTTCTTACTAAATCATGCATAAAAAAGAAATGGAGAGGAAAACTAAAACAACCGCTCCATTTTTTTATATTGTGAGGTTATGTATGTGAAACGATATCGACATTTATACTTGTTAAGTTGTACGTTGCTCATTTGTTTTGTCGTATTATCACTTTCGTATCATACCGCTTGTATTGAGAAATTTGATGATGTTATTACACAATTTATTCAAAGTTTCCGGAACGAGTATGTAACATCGTATTTCATTTGGATGTCTTATATCGGTTCAAAAAGAATATATTTTCCATTACTCATTATAATGGTAATGTATTTTCTCATACGAAAAAAGTTGTTAAGTGCGTTATTTTTAATGATTAATTATTATGGATCTCGTTATTTTAACAACATGCTCAAGTTATGGTATGAGCGTCCAAGACCCGATGTGTCGCAACTTGTTACAGCGACTGGATATAGTTTTCCGAGCGGTCATGCGATGAATGCTACGGCATTTCTAGGGTTTATTGCTTATGTAACCATTACTGAACATCGTATTGCATTGCACAAAAAGTTATTGATTATTTTTATCACATGTTTCCTAGTATTTTCAATTTCTGTTAGCCGTGTCTATCTTGGTGTCCATTATCCATCTGATATATTAGCTGGATGGGCAGCGGGGGGGAGTTGGCTCATTTTATGTATTATATTTCACCAAGCATTCATCAAAAAAGAACCTATGTCGTCATAGGTTCTTTTTGCATAGGCTCAACATGAATATGAGTATATAAAATTCCAAATTTTTGTCGTAACATATCTTCAATTTCATCAGTAATGTAATGGCTCTTGCTTACTTCCATATGAGCATCTACTTCAATGGTAATATCTACATACGTTTGATTTCCATACATACGGGCACGAATATCGACAATATGTTCAACACCTGAAACAAGCTTGACAGCTTGCGAGTATTCTTCCATTTTTTCGGGGTCAATTCCATCTGTTAACATATGGGAAGCTTCTACAAAGATGTCCCATGCAGTTTTACAAATAATCAACCCTACAACTAAGGCGGCAATTGGGTCAAGTATAGGCATATTGAATTGTGATGCTAAAATACCAATCAATGCACCGATACTAACGAGTGCATCTGATAAATTATCTTTTGCAGCGGCTTCCAATGCTTTACTTTTGGTTTGCTTCGCAATTTTATTCGTATACATATACACGCCATACATGATGACAGCACAAAATAAGGCAACCCATGCTGCTAGTACATTAGGTGCCGTCTGTTCGGGAGTAAAAAACGATCGAATTGCACTTATGATAACTTCTAAACCGACTGTTGCCATAATAAAGGAAGCAACAAGTGAAGCGATTTGTTCTGCGCGTGAATGTCCATATGGATGATCCGGATCACGAGGCTTACGGGAAATTTTAAGACCAATTAAAACAGCTAAAGAGGCACCTATATCCGTTAAGTTATTTAAACCATCCGCACGTAGTGCGCTGGAAAGGGCAATATAGCTAATGATAATTTTCATTGATGATAAAAATATGTAAGCAATAATGCTGACAATGGCACCCTTATCAGCTTCTTTGTTAGAAAGTGAATTCATAAAGATCACTCACCTTTCTATTAGGAATTTCTTTCTATAAATAGAGTATCAAACGAAACTCATGTGGGTCTATACAAACATTGTTGACGGCTTATAGCTTTTTGAGTAGGGGATAACAAAGTTTCGCAAAGGAAAAATATGTTGAAAAGTACAAAGTTAGGAAAGATAAAAAAATGCCACTGAAACAATATATTTCAGTAGCATTTTTTATTTCAGTACGCTTCTAAAAACTCAGTAACTTGTTCTTCTGTTTTTGCGTTTGCGCTATGTAAGTGACCTAGTTTTTCACCGTTTTGGTATACAAGTAAGCTTGGAATTCCCATTACTTGATACTCTTCTGCAATATTTGGGAACTCATCTTTATTAATAGAATACCATTCGAATTTTTTGAACTCTTCCATTACATCTTCGATAAAGTTGTCCATACGAACACAATCTGGGCACCATGTTGTAAAAAACTTAATTACTACTGGCTCCTCGCTTGCGATGATGTCTTTGAATTCCTTGTCAGACTTGATTTCTCTCATGTTTTTGACTCCTTTCATTGTCATACGAATTTGCTATTATTTTTATGCAAAATCCGTATTTGCAAACATTTTGCAAACATTAGTGTTTTTGAAATAGATTATTTGCAAAATCTTCAACTGCTTTTTCTTGTAGGCCTGGTACAACAGGTGAGTAGGTGTCTAATATGATACCTACTCTTTTATGTCCTAACCGTTCACTTACAATCTTCGGATGAATACCTTGTTTTAACATTAAAGTTGCATGTGTATGTCGAAGATCGTGAAACCGAATATCAGGAACCTCACTTTTCTTTATAAGCTTTTTCTAGAGCTGTGTCAAACTTCTGAATTTACAGGGATTACCGTTGAAGATAGGGCAAACCAAATCATAATCGTTATATTCGCTACTGTAACGTTTTTTTCTGCATTTATTCGCTCACGATGTTCTTCTAAAGCATGTAGTGTAATTTCGGGAAGTATGATTAAACGTTTCCCAGTAGCTATTTCTGGTCAAATGTTATGTTCACCCCCACTTCAAAACATGTTAGCGTTTAAGTGATGGGTAGTTGACTTCGGACGGGGTATTCATCTAGCTAACCTAGTTGCACTTTAATACGAGTGATACATTACATTGAAAATTATTTGTTGCTATCATTAGATTCATCCTTTTTAATAGATAATTTCTTTATAGTATATATTATCATCATAATTCTTGTTCTAGATGTAACTTTAGAACAAACTTTGATTTTTTCAGTATATAAGTATACGAAAAAATATTATAATAACTGAATGAACAAATGTTTTTTTAGGAGGAACTATTTTTGAAAGAGTTGGTATATTTAGATAAGGACTTTATACATTCTTTTATTGCGCAAATAAATCATGAATTAATAGGTGCTAAAAGTAAAGAGATTCAAGAACACAGAATGGAGGCAAAGGAAAATACGCTAGGGCAGCAGTATAATGCTCTAAATCAATTTGAAGATTATCTTCTTAAAAATTCTTCATTAGTTAATTTTAATGAACTGAAAGACAGCGAGGAAGTGAATCCAGGTTCATATATTAAGTTTACTTCAAGTTTTCAACCGATAAATTTTGATGTTGTTCAAAAAATGATAAATGATAAATTTATTAAGTTTCTTTTTAATAAACTAGAAGAAGCAAAAAATGTAGAAGTACAAAATATCCTTGAACAAACATTAACACTCGAACAAAGGACTGTTTTTCTGAATGAACTCGAAAAAACATACGAGAATATGGTGAGTGTTCAAAAGAATAAGATTCATTCAGTTAAAGATATGTTGGTATATATTAAAGAGGCTATTCCATTTAGCTCGTTTATAAAGATGGATAATTGTTTAATACCAGTTAAGGAGTGCTATTTAAGTGAGAGCATCGGAGAACTCGCATTTAAATACGGATCAGAAGACACATCAGTCGAAATCACCCTAATTGGAAAAATAACAAAAAAAATAAATAAAAAAGAAATACATGCTCTTGATTATTCGAATTTGGTAGATAAGCAGCCAAATGAAATTTTAAATAAATTTTTAGGATTTCCTACAAATTTACTAGGGGGATTTAAAGTAGTAGCAGCGAATAATTATATCATTTCACCAGTTGCTATGTATTTTGAATAAGGCTACATTTTACCTTTATATTACCAGGAATGGGGCTTTAATCCTATTTTTGGATATTGAGAAATAAATTAGAAAGGTGTTAATAACAATTTCATTTTGTAGTAAATTCGAAACTCCCTAACTTTGAATAGCTAGGGAGACGGTATAACAGCCAACGAAGGCTTAGTTGTAAGATATCATAAATTTTTAAAAATGTATCTATGTAAATTTTTGGAAAACAAAGAGTCGCTAGAAGGGTATCAAGGACTAATGGCTCAGATGGAATATTTGGAATGTAGGTCAATCGATAATTTTATTGAGATGAATTACATTGTGGTAAATAGAAAGCAATCTATAGTATCCGTAAAATATCGTGCATGTGAATCTATAAAAATTGATTTAGCAGCAATAGAAGAAGATTTAGAAAGGGAACATCAATCGATTATGATACCAGAAGTAAAACTAACCTTTAAATACAAAGGTGGTAGTAAAAATCTTACAGATTGCTAAAACAATGGTGATTTTTATCTAAATAATTTTAGTCCGGCTAGAAAACTAGAGGACACCAATTTTTTAGAGCAGCAATTAAAGCTGTTTTAAGAATGGTGTCCTTTTTATTTTGAAAAAGAGAGATGTGAGGAATGAAAGTATTAAGGATCAATTAAGGGAGTGGAAAAAGCAGTTTAATCAAGCCAAAAAATAAGAAAAAGAGAAAAGAAAAACTAAGTTAACGTGATATTGAGGATTCAATGGGGATTTATGGTCCGCGATTTGGGGTACAGTTCAGGATTAGCAAACAGATTCTCTTTCTTTTTTGTGTATATAAATCCATTTTAATTTTTCGACATCTAAATCCCTGCTCTGTAGAATAAAAAGTAACTTACACTCGTTTGCTCTTTCTGTTTTTACTTCGCATGTGGAAGAAAAGGGCCCTGACCGCTTCTATGCATGGCCAGATGCTCTCTCCCATCTAAAAGAGGGGTTTTATGTCGTTTTTTAATTGATGTATATATAGAAAAAGGAACTCATAAAGAATTCCTTTTCTAGTTCGTGTGTGAGTTATAAATAGATAGTAAGATAATATAATATTACATTCTAATATAAAGAATTACAACAAAAAATTTAAAATATATCGTGAGACAGTGTAAGTACAAACAAAACTTTATTTGTGAAATCTTCAACTGCTTTCCCTCTTTAATATGCAATACATTTCATGACGTAGACCAAGCTATTGTGAGGAATTGTTACAGGTTTATAAGCATATAAGTTTATAAAATACATCTTTATGTACAAGGAGTGGGTAGAGTGAATAGAGTAGGAAAGGATGATTTTGTTTCTGGATTTGTACCAAATCATAATCATGGATCGGTGGATTATACATCTGTTGAGGCGGGGCATGTGCATCAATGTCTTGATGTAACATCTCCACCAATTCCCGCACAAGAAGGTGGGCATATACATTATACGGAAGGATATGTTGTCTTTGAGGATGGACATACGCATTATTATAAGGCATACTCAGGACCTGCGATTCCTGTAGGAAATGGAATGCATGTTCACTATTATGATTTTTATACCACTGAAGATAATGGACATAAACACCGTGTTAAAGGAGTGGATCAACCTGCTCCAGGTAATAAATAAAGTTAATGCAGAGGATGGAAAATTCCAGATTCGCCTGATATATATATGATAACTTCTCAAATGATTTTATAATCCTTGATAAAGATGGGAATTTATATACCTTTACGAGTAGTGCTCCTAATATAGATGGTTCATACCAATCTATAATAGCTATTGGCGATGATTATACAGAAACCGCATGTACGAAAGATAGTATGCAAGTACCTAAATCGTTTGAAGCTAAATTAACAGATAGAGAAAAGAAAGAAGCGCATGATATTTAAAAAAATAATCTTGATAAGACAGAAAGATGGATTGAATTGTGTTGATGCAATCGAATAACTTTTGAGAAAAGAGGGACAAACGTCTCTCTTTTTTTATTTTAACTAAAAATAGTTAACCAAAAATTTCTATAAAATATATAGAAATTGAAAATTCTTACGATATAATATAATGGAAATATAAAGAATAATGATTGTAATAAGATTATATTGAGAGGGTATGGAAAATGTTATATCAGAAACAGGCAACACAACAAACGCCAGCATATATCATTTATTTACTTGATGTTAGCGCTTCTATGAACCAAATGATGGATGCTGGAAGTGAAGAGAAGCGTCGGATTGATATTGTTACGGATGCACTTTCATTAGCTATTCGCCAAATGGTATTCCGTTCGACGAAAGGAAGTCGATTATTACCACGCTATCGATTATCTATTTTAGCTTATAGCGATCAAGTATATGATTTGTTAGGTGGTATAAAGACAATTGATGAGGTTGCTAGATTGCGACCGTTAGAGAATATACAAACACAGCGATTAACAGATACAGCGAAAGCATTTTCTGTTGTGGAAAAGTTATTACATGATGAATTGCCGAATCTTCAAGAAGGACCCGCTCCAGTTATTTGTCATATGACTGATGGAGCGTCGACTGGAGAAGACCCTGAGCCAATTGTAGAGCGAATTATGAACTTATCTGTTCCAGACGGTAAAGTACTTGTTGAAAATATCTTTATTTCAAATGAAATTTTACAAGAGAAAATTATAGATATGAAGAAGTGGTCAGGAATTATGCCTCATACTGAAATTCAAGATGAATATGGTGCGAAATTGAAAAAGTTATCATCTCCAATCCCAGAAAGTTATCGAGAAATGATGATGGAACATGGATACAAAATTGAAAAGGGAGCAATTATGATGTTGCCCGGAACAAACGCTGATTTAGTTTCTTTAGGGTTTCAAATGTCGGCAGCAACTCCTGTTCGATAGAAGGTGAAAAGATGAAGTTACAAGTTGTCTCTCAAGTTGAAGAAACACCCTTACAGCTAGTGAAAAATGATAATTTCATATGTAAATATGGATATTATCGTGCGAGGGAGTCGCAAGAATTACAGGAAAGTGGACAGGATTTCCTTGCTTTTCACATGAATGATTCTTCGATTACTTTTGCAGTATGTGATGGTGTTGGCATGTCTTTTTGTGGAGAATTAGCATCGGCATTTATAGGGAAGAAGCTCATGAATTGGCTATCTAATCTAAAGGATCCTTATGAGTCAAATTCTCTTCAAAAAGAGTTACATGAGCTTCTTCAAGTATGGACAAATGAAGGAATGGAGATTGTTAAGTCATTTCCATTACCAGATAATACAGTGTGGCTTCTTGCTGAAGTACTTGAAGAAAAACGTAAACATGGAAGTGAATCTATGTTTATTTGTGGGAAAGTTGAATTAGTAATGTCTGAAAATAAAGCTAGAGTATTATGTGTTATGCATGGGGACTCGTATATAAACTTTCTGAAAAATGATAAACAACATATGGAATATATACAGAAAGAACGAGATACTCATAAAAGATGGTCAACATGTAAGGGGATAATTGGAGAACCAGTTGAAGTTTTGTGTAAAACTGTGCCTATAAATGAAATGAATCGCATCATTGTTCATAGTGATGGGTTACCAATGCTTAAACAATATGAAGAGGCTAACTTGAAGGAAGAAATTGCACGTACACAGGAATCTCCTACTAGTGACGATATAGCGTATTTTGATATTTCATGGTAAAACGAGGCGAGAGGGTGATAAACATTGGAGGGAATTATTGTAACCTATATTACACAATCAAACGAAGAGGTGGATATCGCAATTCCAAATGATGTGAAAACAATACAAATTATTGAATCTATTTTACACTATGAAAAAATCGAAGAGAATCAAAGTTTGTTATATGAAATACGTGCAACGAGAGATAAGGAGGAGTGGTTGTCTGTTCTACAAGATGAAACATTAAGGGATCAACATGTATGGGACGGATATTATATCATGCTGCACAAAAAAGGTACGTTAATTCCTTCTTTAGAATTTATCAAGACACAAGAAATAGAAGAGAGACAAGTTGCTGTTCAAGAAACGGGTAAAGAAGATGGTTATGTATGGAAAGTAATTGAATAAATGTTTGAGAAAAGGAAAGAGGGAAATATTGTGCAAACATCACCATATTTTCAACGTTCACCTCGTGTGAGAGTTGACATTCCGACGGGGAAGGTCGTTGTCCATGATCCACCTAATATGCCAGAAGAACCAAAGTTTTCAATCGAATCAATGCTACTTCCAGGTATTATGACAGTTCTAACAATTGTTCTTTATTTTTTTGTTATGAAGAATATGAGATCAAGTTCAAGTTTTTTACCATTTATGATGATATCTAGTATACCTGTATTAGGTACTTACATATTTACAATATTAGCATTCTTTCGTAAGAAAAAAGAACATCGCTTAATGCTAGAACAACTACAAAATAATTACTTAGAGCAATTACAAAAACACCGGATGGAGTTGGAAAATTTAAAAGTAGAACAAGCAAAATACTTAATTATAAAAAATCCAAGTCCTTTAAAAAGTATCGGCCGGATTAAAAATAGAGAAAGTAATCTTTGGGAAAGAACTCCTGAAGGAGAGGATTTTTTAGATATTCGTATTGGTACAGGAATAAGGAGCTTTTTAATAGACTTAAAAGTTTCTGAAAAACGAGGTTATGATGATAATCTATTAATTACAGAAGCACAAAATATTGCAAAGGACTTTAAATATATTACAAATGGGCACATTTCTATTTCTCTAAAAAAGCATGACGTGATAGGTGTAGTTGGGAACGAGGAGGATATTTCAAACTTTGTACGGATCGCAACAACACAAATTATGACACATCATGCACCTAATGAAGTGAAAATAGCGGCATTTTATCATCAAAAAAATAAGGAGAATTGGAATTGGATGAGATGGTTGCCCCATGTATGGGATGAGCAACATAATATTCGTTTTTTAGCGGATACAGAAGACGCTGCCCAAAAGTTAGCAGAATCTTTGTTTATACCGCTAAATATGCGAAGAATCTTTAATTCCTCACATCAAAAGGATATAAACGTACCACTTGTACCTATGTATATCTTCTTTTTAGAGGCTCGAGACTTTTTAGAGGAAGATCCATTATTACCGATGTTATTAAAAGAAGGACAAAGTGTTGGTGCTTCAACATTTGTGTTTGCTCAGCGTAAAGATCAGCTTCCAATGGAGTGCGATCTTATTATAAATGTAAATGGGGATGAAGGTGAAGTTTTTGAAACCTTTTCGAGCACATCTGAAGGAGAGGAGAAAACATATACACAATTTAAAGTAGATAAACTATCGTATAAAACGTGTGAGCAAGGAGCGAGGAGCCTTGCATCAATTCGTCTTAAAAGCTCAACAGCTGCTAATATTCCAAAACTTTTAACGTTTTTAGATTTATTTAATGTGAAAAAAATGGAAGAGTTAGAAATCTTGAATCGCTGGGAGGAAAACCGATACCCAACAGCATTACCTGTACCGATAGGAGTAAGAGAAGGGGGTAAACCCGTTGTTTTAAATATTCACGATAAAATTGAAAAGAAAGGACATGGTCCACATGGATTGATGGCTGGTACGACAGGCTCTGGAAAGAGTGAAGTTATTCAATCTATAATTGCGTCATTGGCAGTTACTTATCATCCTCATGAAATGGCCTTTATGTTAATTGATTACAAGGGAGGAGGAATGTCTAATACATTTGTGGGATTGCCGCATGTAGTTGCTTCCATCACAAACCTTGAGGATCCTAATTTAATTGAACGAGCACGTATTTCATTAAAAGCAGAATTAGAAAGAAGGCAAAAGCTATTCATACAGGCAGGTAACGTACAGCATTTAGATGAATATTATGAGACAAATTGGCGCGAAAAAGAGCCATTACCGCATTTGTTTATTGTAATTGATGAGTTTGCACAGATGAAAAAAGAACAACCCGAATTTATGGATGAATTAATTAGTGTAGCTGCGATTGGACGTACATTAGGTGTGCACTTACTACTTGCTACACAAAAGCCATCAGGAGTTGTAAATGATAAGATTTGGAGTAACTCTCGTTTTCGTATATGTCTTCGTGTTCAAGATGATGGAGACAGCAGGGAAATGATAAAAATTCCAGATGCATCTAAAATTAATGTGCCAGGTCGTGGATATCTACAAGTTGGGAACAATGAAATTTTAGAACTTTTTCAGTCTGCATGGAGTGGTGCACCTTATAATCCAGAAGAGAAAAAAGTTGTTCAACATGTTGACTTTACAAAAATAAAGTTAAATGGCGAACGAATAAAAAGTAAAAAGCGTTCAAAACCATTGACAAATGGTCCGAAACAATTACAAGCATTAATTGACTATATTCAATTAAAGGCAGAACAAGAAAATATAAATCCGCTTCCGGGTCCATGGTTACCTCCGCTTCCGGAAACTTTACTATTGGACAGGTTTTATTCTATAACCGATTGGAATAAAAGTCAGTGGGAGATGGGAGAGCACGAGAAATATCAACCGATTGTAGGATTGATTGATGATGTTGCAAATCAGGCACAATATCCACTGAAGTTAAATTTATTGGAAGGGCATATGAATGTATATGGTATGCCGGGTACGGGGAAAACAACATTTATTCAAACAGTTATTATGTCTCTAGCATTATCTCATTCACCAGAAGAAGTGAATTTTTATATTGTTGATTTTAGTAGAATGTTTTTAGATTTTGCTACATTACCTCATGTAGGCGGAGTAGTACAAGAAGGTGAGCCAGAGAAAATAAAACGATTATTTAGCTTTATTAAGAAAGAGCTGTTGCATAGGAAAGAAAAGTTCGCAACCCTAGGAGCAAAATCTTTTGAAACGTATAAACGTCTTTCTGGAGAAGTATTACCAGCTATGGTTATCATAATTGATGGATATGCCCGATTTAAAAATGAACATGAAAAAGAAAATGATTTATTAGAGCAACTTCTACGGGAAGCAGCTACTTATGGTTTGTATTTTCATATCATGTTGAACCAAACGAGTGATATGTTTGATCGATATCGAAATAATATCTCACTAACAGTTTCATTTGAATTACAAGATTCTTCGGAATACCAGTTCTTAGTTGGAAAGTCAAGTTTTCCATTAACTGATGTACCGCCTGGACGTGGACTTGTGAAAGGACAACCACCTGAATTATTCCAAGCTGCTTTGCCTTTTGTAGGAGAAAGTGAATTTGAATACACCGCTCAGCTGAAAAAAATAATGAAGAAAATGAGGGATGTTTGGACTGGAACCGATGCAAAACCAATTCCAATGGTACCCCAAGTGGTTTCATTGCGGAAGATGCTTGAAGATGAGCAAGGAGCTTGCATTGGAATAGAAACAAATGAAATTGAAGCTCATCGTATTGTACTAGAGGAAATGAATAATATCGTTATTGCTGGCAGAATGGAGAGCGGAAAAACATCATTTTTACAAACAATTCTTTTATCGATGGCTAATTATTATACATCCGAGCAACTTGAAATTTATACAGTTGATTTAACTGGAAAATCAATGGGTATAGCTACTATGAATTATATACCGCATGTGAAACAATCAGTTATAGATGGACAGCAATTTACAAAAATGTTGGAAGAGCTTCTGGAAAGAGTAAATGAGCGTAAAGATATGGTTCCACAATTAGGAGAGGTAATTTCTGATTCGCCTAACAATTCGCGTATTGTAATTATGATTGATGATCTAGAACAAGTATTAAGTTATGTATCAATGGAGTTCCAAACGAAAGGCATATTAGAGAAATTAGTAGAGCAGGCGAGAAATAAAGGTGTGCATTTTATTGTAGCTGGTACGACTTCTAATTTAAATAGCTATGGACATGAACAGTGGTTTAGTCATATTAGGAAGAGAAGTGTCGGGTACTTATTAGGTACAACAGACAATAGTGAGTTATATTTCTTTAACGCGAGATTACATCACACTGAAATGGATCAAGAATTAGCAGCCGGTGAAGGGTATTTTATTAAGAGAAAGCCAGTGAAGGTGAAAATTGCATATGAACCGCTTAATGTAGTAGCTGAAATGATGAAATCTCTACAATAAACTATAATTCTATAATTTTAAAAAGGTGAAATTAAGAGAATTTTTATATTTTTTGTAAAAAACTATTTATTTTTATATAGAATTTAATATATAATTTTATTGTTCACAATTTTCCTGAAAACGAAAGGGGATTAAAAAGTATGCATATTAAAATTACACCAGAACAAATGAAAGACATCGCTAATCATTTCACTAGAGCATCTCAAGAAGCTCAAGCACAAATTCGTGATTTAGACAACCAAATTAACTTCTTAGGTGAAAATTGGGCAGGTAATACACAACGTAAGTTCAGAGAAGAATTCGATAATTCTAAAATTAGTATGCAAGAGTATATTCGTATTATCGAGGGGATTGCTTCTGAACTGAATCGTATTGCTAATAAATTCGAAACAGTTGATAATACATATTGATTTGCAAAGGAAGAAAAGGCCAGGATTTGTGAGGGCACTGAAAAAGTTCCTTAAAAAAGAAAAAGAAGATAACTACCTACTTATATATATAGGGTTATCTTCTTTTTGATTTCTGTATATTGATGAAAGTTCTGTTGTTTACTCAAAGTAGACACTTTTTCAGCAGCCTTGGATCTGTTCCTGGCCTTTTCTTACAATAATAAGTACATGAGAGTAAGGGGATAGCATGGTTTTTCGACCGGAAGTAGGAGAAAGCATCACTTTAAATAGAAAACAATATCGATTTACGAAACATCCAGCTGTGTTTGGGATTGATATTCCTTATGGACAAGAAGGAAGGCAAGGAATTGTATATCAATTACAAAATGATCAAACTGGTGAAAAGATTGCTTTAAAAGTTTTCAAAAATCGGTATCGAGAGGAAAAACATAAATTAGAATTTTTGAATACACTTTCAAAAATGACAGGGTTTCAAGTAGGATCTCGGTATATTGTAACAAAAAGCGAACATGCCGAGGTAATTGAAATATCAGAGGATCTTGTAAATGCAATTGTTATGCCTTGGATTCATGGACCAACGTGGGCTGATATATTACAAGAACAAAGGCCCCTTGGAAAACAAGATTGTTTTAAGCTTATGAAAGCCTTTTTGAAAATATTAAAAAAAATGGAAGATGAGCAGCTTGCTCATAACGATTTGTCTTCCAGCAATATTCTTATTCCATATTTAACTGAAGAACAAATGATAGATCAATACATCATTGAGTTGGTAGATATTGAGCAAATGTATGGACCTAAAATAGAGCGACCTTCCCTATTACCAGCAGGATCAGCCGGATATGCACCAATATACTTACAAAAAGGAGTGTGGCAAAAAGAAGCTGATCGCTTCTCTGGAGCTATTTTACTATCTGAAATGTTAGCTTGGTGTGATGAAGATATTCGGAAGCAAAAATGGGCAGATGCAAGTTATTTTAAAGCAGAGGAAATGCAAACGTCATGTGAAAGGTATAATTTGCTGTTACACTCTTTGCAAACCAATTGGGGGACTCGTGTTACAAGCTTATTGCAGCAGGCATGGGAAAGTAATCGTTTTGAAGAATGTCCAAGTTTTACAGAGTGGCATGAAGTCTTAAGTGATTTAGAGGAAGTTATTGAACACGATAAAGAAACAAGTCAGCAAGTATCAAACTCTGTTTTTTTATCGAAATGTTTGGAAATTGCACGATTATTTGAAGAAAAAGGAATGCCCCAAGCAGCTTTATATGAGTACACAGCGATTAGTAGCCTTGAACATGTAACGAAAGCTTTAAAAGAAGAGCTAAAAACACTAATAGAATCGTTGCAAGAACAGCCGCATCAAGATAATAAAAAATCCATATTACAATGCTATTTGGAATTAGCGACTCAATTGGAGCTGGAAAATCATACAAGTATGGCTTGTTTTGCTTATAAACGGATCATGCAATTTCCAAACCTTGATCAAGCACTTGTAAGTGAAATACAGCAAATCATTAAAGAATTAGAGTCTAAAGAGGAAAACGGTTCCGAACAATTAGCAGCTAGTCTACATGAAAAGGTGCCAAATAGTATTTTGCAAAATAGAAAGAAGAAAAATAATCAAGTAGATTATGACATTGATGATGAGATTTTAAATGCTAAACCATCTAATCAGCCCTTAACGTTAGCTACATATGAACAAGAAACAGAACCATCTTCTTTTGTAAAGTGGTGGAGAAAGAATAAACGTAACATTATTATTGTTGGCTCCACTTTTTTGGTAATTGGAGGCGGTGGGTTTGCCTATTACCTATATTCAACAAATACAAAGTATCAAGCCTATATGGAGAATGGGCGCAAGGCATATGCAAGTAGTAACTATAAAGTAGCGGAAGAGAATGTTGTGAAAGCTCTTACGGTAAAAGAGAAGGGAGAAGCATATTTACAGCTAGCAACCATTTATATCGCAGAGGGAAAAAATAAAATAGCAATTGATTACTTAACAAAATTAGTGAAAGATCGGGAAATTGATGAAACAAATAAAGAGATGCTGTATTTATTAGCTTCTGCAAATTTCCGCATTAAAAATTATAAAGAAGCAGTACCGTATTATGAAAAGGTAATAAATGAAAAAGGACAAGACATTGGAGCTTATGAAAGTGATGCAATGAGAGATCTGGCTGTTAGCCTTATGAAAATTGGAGAGTTTGAAAAAGCAGAAGATACCATCGTTAAGATGAAGACAGAAACAACCAAGGAAAAAGCAACAGTGTCTTATTTAAAAGGACAATTATGTGAAGTTACAGGACAACTAGATAAAGCGGAAAAATTTTTAAAAGAAGCAATTCAATTGGATCAAAAGAAAACGACGTATTATATTGAACTATCAAACCTATATGTTTTATGGAATAAGACGAATTTAATTGATAGTTCAAAAAAGGAAAAAAACTATCAAGAAGCAATTCAATATTTAGATTCAGCCATAACAAAAAACAAACAAGATGTTGAGTTATTAAATCAACTGGGTACCGTATATTATGAATTTGGACAGTTTTATGAAACTCGTGATGCTGGAAAAGGTGGAGAAGTGTATAAACAGGCTTTACACGTTTATAACGAATTACTGAATCTAGGAATTCGCGATAGTAACGTTCTTGTAAACTTAGGGATATTACACGATAAAACAGGGCAGGGAACAGAAGCAGATCGTTATTTTGCGGAAGCATTAGCAAAGAATGATGAAGACCCGCATGTCAATTTTATATACGGGATGTTTAAGATCAAACAGAAACAATATGAAGACGCTAGCCGTTTTTTAAAGAAAACCGTTCAAGCGAATGAAAATGAAGCAGAAGTAAAAGCTGCGCAGGAAAAACTAGCGGAACTTAAAAGTAATGGTTGGATTCAATAAGTAAAGGGAGAGATACGGGAAATGGATAGTAAGACAGGGAAGAAAGTTGCCATCTCAGCTATGGCGTGTGCGTTATTAGGAACATCAGGTTATATCGTATATGATAAAGGCTTTGCAAAAGAGAATAAGGAACCAGTAAAACTTGCGAGTAATACAGAGAAAAAAGAAGATCGGATAACTGGAAATAATAATGGATTTCCTTCTATGTTTTCGAATAGCTCAGAAGAAGCAGGGAAAAAAGAAAACAAGGCTGATGGGGAAAAAGGAAAAGTAAATTTAACTGACCTTTTGAGTAATAATAAATCCCCAATTACACCAATTGTGTATAATCCGAACGAAATACAAGTAGAAAAGAAAGAGCCTGAAATAAAATTGGACGGTAATACGAAACCGGGAGAGAATCCTATGCCGGCTGTGGTAACACCTACACCGATACCGATGAATACTGGAGATAATAAAGGCGTGGATAATAAACCTGGTGAGATTGTAACTCCACCTATTGAAGGAGAGAAACCACCAATTGTTATACCTAATGGAAATGAGGGTCAGAATGGTGGGAACCAAGGTGGAAACAATGGTCATACTGGAGGAAATGGAAACAGCACTGGAAATCAGGAAGAGAATGGCGGAAAAGATGAGGATACACCAAACCATGGAGATGCAAGACCAGCTAAACCAGATGTCATAATAAGTATTTCCCCATATACAGGAGATAAAATGATATCTTGGTACATAAAAGAAACAAATGAAACATATAGCACGGTGTTCTTTAGTGATTTTTATGATCAGGAACAAAAAGAAGAGCAATTAAAGAATTTATCAAACAGTACGGAACAAAAAGATTTAGTATTGCTTTCGCAAACGAATACAATTTCTAGCTCAAAATTAAAAGCACAAGCATTATTAGGAAAGCAAAATTTAGACCAAATTTTAACTAGGAAGCATTCAGATGAAAATATGTTATTCTACATTCGAAATCAAATGAATGTATTAAACAGTAATATGGCTACTGCACCAGAGCTGGATCGATTTGTTAATAATAAAGAAGAAGAAATCAAGCAGTTATCTGTAGATATATTTAATGCTGCGCAAATGGATGAACGTGCTTGGAGATCAAATCCTGCTAGCGCAAGTTCTTTCAATAAAGCTTTAAGTAAATATTATTTATTAACATCCTTATTAAAAGGTGTTGATCCACAGGTTGAAAAAGAGTCGAAAGAACGTATCCAAAGTATGTTCGATATGATAATTGAACGTGAAATGAAAGAAATGGCAGGAAGAGACGTACAGAAAGAATCAGCAATAAAAACGGAAAAAACAAATAAAGAGCAGACTGTGAGCCAAGAAAATAAAAAAGAACAGGCTGCAAAACAAGAAGATAAAAAGAAAGATGAGCAAGAAAAAGATATAAAAGCTGCACAATCGAGTACAGTTGAGGATGCAATTGTGACGATCAAGGAATATATAGATAATGAGCAAAAAAGAGATTATAAGAAAGCCATTACGTTGGCTGATCAATGGATTGACTATACAGCTCACACAGATGAACAAATGGCGCAGCTACAAGAGCTATTAGGAAAGGCAGTAAATGCTTTAGTTATCCAATCTAATGAAGTCGCAAATCCACTAGATGCGCTTCAAAATTATCACTTCCTTACAAATGTGAATCATTTGTCAAGCGATCAAAAAAATAAAGCAAATGAACAGGCTATGGCACTTGTGTTTGAAGTAAAGGCAAATGATGCCGCTGCAGAAAATGCTTATTATGATGCGGTTATGTATATGGCAAATTCTATCCGCAATAATAATTCATCTGAGCGTGCAATGATAAATTTAGTGAATTATACAAAAACATTGCGAGGCCAGGCTGATGGAGCTTGGGATGAAATACACGGGACATCAGATTGGAAGGAAAAAGGGGAACAAAAAGTATTTCCTGCATATCGATTAATCTCTCAACTTTCGGATATCGATAGTCGAATTGGGAAAGATGAGCGGATGATTCCTCAAATACAATATGCTACTGGAAAGATGGAAGGCATTGAACTATTGACTTATGCGCTTCAAGTATATACAAAACCAAACGAAGAGTATAATGCTTTGTATTATTTCGGCCAAGCTTATGCTCGTGGGGAATATGATTTTGCTAGCTATGAAAAATTGTTAAATAAACTAATGGAAAAAGCAGAAGTTGATGAAGCAAAACAATATACAGAAGCATTAAAGTTGTATCAACTAATCTATCAAACACCAGGTTCAACAGATCAACATATGAAATATAAAAATAAAGAATCATTAAAACAACGTATTGAATATTTAAATGATTATTATATAGCAAATGAAATGTATAAGAAGTATGAACAATCGAAAAACAACGAGGAACTTGCTACAGCAATTGCGCATTTACATCGTGCAATTGCGACAGGACATCCAGATAAGACTTTACTACGAAACATGTCACAAACATTATTAGATAATGCAAATGTTAGTTTTAAAGCGAGCCACCATGATCAAGCATATAACTATTACGCTTTCTTAGCTGATGGAAAGAATTATCCAAATATCCCATCAGATATTCGTGAAAAAGCAGTTGAAGGATTAAAACAGTACAAATAGAATGCTGGAAGTTCACCATTTTTTAGATGGTGAACTTCTAAATGAAAATGAAGGAATGTTTTATACATCAATTAAAATACTGACTTTAGGTGGGAGAGAGTATCTGGCCATGCATAGAAGCGGTCAGGGCCTTTTTCTGCCACATACGAAGTAAAAACAGAAAGAACAAACGAGTGTAGGTTACTTTGTATTCTGCATAGCAGGGATTTAGATGTCGAAAAATTAAAATGGATTTATGTAGAAGGAGGTTTACGATGGATATAAGTCGTTTTACCGCGTTAGCTAACATGTATAGTGAAGCTGCAAGTAAAGTAATTGAATCCCAAAACCAGTTAAAGGCATCAGTTGAATCAAATGGAGAGAAGTGGGTCGGAGAAAAAAGAGAAAAGTTTGATCAAAAATATCAAGAGATTCAATTAGCATATAGTAATTATGCGCAAGAATTAATGAATACAAGCGCTGCATTGCGAAGTGCTGCGATCCAAATAGAAAAAATATATAACGAATTAGTACACGGAAAATAAAGGTGTTAACTGGGGAGGGAAATGAATATGGGAAGAGATATTTCGATTGATGTAAATAGTGTTCAAACGATGGCAAATGATTTTGTTAAAGAAATGACGTACATAGAAAATCTATCAAAGAATTTAAGAAGTCAAATGAATGAAGTTGTTTCAATGGCATATTACAGTCCGTATTTTCAAAATTGCATAACCGGGTTAGTTTCCCAAAATGCCACTACACATCAGGCAGAAAATAACTTAGTAAATAAAATATCAAAAACAGAATCATATGCTAGAAAGACAGCTGATCAATTTGAAGAAGCAGATAGTATGTTGGCGAAGTTATTGAAATTTAATGAACTATGGGGAAATTTCACTGCAGCTGGTACTACATCTTTACTAACGCTAGCAGCATCAAGGACGGGGTTTCCTAAGTTTGTGAAAGAAGGTGTAAAATGGAGTGTGCAATATCAGGATGATTATATGCGAGCAATAAGTAAAATTGAAAATTCTAGATTTAAAAATTATGTTCGTTTTTGGTTGAATCCCTTAAGTTTAGGAAAAAAGTATAAAGATTATCATGTAGGAGATTTCATTGCAAAAAACCTAACGAATTTTTATCCAAAGGTAATTGTCGACTATAGTAATGCAGCTGAGAACGTTAAAAAGGGTTATAAAAGTGATGGATTCAAAAGTACAATGAAAACAGCAATGAAAACCGATGCGGAAAGTCTTTTGAAAACTGGAGCTAAATTTGCAAAATCTAATGCTATTTCTGGAGTATTGGTTACGGCCGCAGGAGAAACGGTTGGATTAGGAATGAATGTTTTTGACAACTACCGAAAATATGGTGGAAATGAAGCTGTATTAAAACGAGAAAATGCAAAAGCGGTTGGAAGAGCGGTAAATAATACAATTGTCGGTGGTGGCGTTATTGCAGCTGGTGGAGTAATTGGAGGAACGATTGGGACATTTATTGGGGGACCAGTTGGTACAGTAGTTGGAGCGGCAGCAGGATCTTTTCTTGCAGGATTTGTATCGGATAAAATTGCCTCAAAAACAGCTGGATTTGCTGAAAATATGGCTTTGAAATTTAAAGAACCAATCCATTCAGCTATTGAAATGACAGGTTCTACATTGAAAAAAGCAGGGGATTTTGTAAATAAAGTGGAAGATTCAGCTAAGTCTTTAGTAAATAAGGGGAAAAATTTCTTTAAGAAATTTGCATTTTAATATCAAAAATGAACAAGAACGGGATGGGATAGTATATGAAAGCCATATCATTAACAGTTGATGAACTAATATATTGTTTTTACAGTGAAGGGTTATTTGAAAATGGGATAGCATTAAAACAAACTTTTTTTGGAGATATGTCAGATGAATGTTTAGAAGTTGTATTTCAAGCGGCTTGTCGATCATTATTGTCGAAAGATTACATTAGTTATGAAAACCATAAGTTTAAGGTGAAAGAGAAAATTGCAAAAATTATTTCGTCTTTACACTATTCAGAGTCTTCTTTGAAAATATCCAAATTTGTAGACAGCGAAAATCAAGAAACTACGTCCATTCATATTGGTGAAAATGGGATGATTCAGCACACATTGCTATATGATAGTCAAATCCATACGTTTTCTATTATAGGTGAAGACGAAGTCCAATCAATAGTTGGGGAGTATTTAAACGTTACAACACATGATGTTCAAGAAGAATCCATTTTAACCTTCACAGAAGAAGAATTCGATGAAATGTTGAATATAGTGGATCGTGATCCACAATCTTTATATGGATTTCTACAACGCTTTGGCAAAGATATGAGATACATAGCAGCATTTTCAACAGACGTTTGTAAAAATAAAGGGTTTATGAATAGTATAGTCGTTTTTGAATTTAACGAAAAGAGAGAGCCGGTAGTAAAAAATGCATACTTTTTTGTTGAAGGAAGCGAAAATACTTGGATTATTACAAAAAACAATGTAGATCAGAAATTTGAAGTGAGAGAGTGTAATCAAAATGTAATTGGTACATATGTAAAGAAAGACATGGATATGTATAAACGCAATGTAGTGCAGTCAAAATAGAGAGGATTAGGAAATGAACGATAAATCGATAAAAAAAACGAATAATGGCATTGAGGTTACATTTAGTAATTTTGATGCAGGATGTGCTATTATTTGTGGTTTCATTATGGTAGCAGTGGGAATTTATCTTTTTATAGGCCCTTCAGATGAGCATTGGTTGTTAAGAATTCCTTATTTTATTATGGGGATCATTACATTATCCTTCTTTGGAAGTATTTTAATGAAAATTTTAACGGTTGTGATTAGAAGAAAGACATTACTTACAATAACTTCAAATGGAATTGTTTGTAAAAAAAGAGTCGTATATTTTTCAGAAATTGAAAATATGTATATTGGTTGGCATAATAAAAGGCTACGAGGATTAGTTTTTAAAGATTTAATTATTTATACAAAAAGTGGAGAAAAGTTCTTTGTTTGTACATATAACATAAGTGATACTGAGATTCAGGCAGCTATAGAGCAATATGTGCTACCTTATGTAGATAAATATTGTCTCGCAAGATGGGAAAATCAAATGGGGAATCCTACTAAATATATGAAAAAAGAAGATTAAATAATAGAGAGGAAGCTACTATTCATTTTTTCTTTTTATAGAAATTTTAGTGTTTTTTGCCGGGAGTGCTTTAATGGATGCTAAATCTTCATATTACAAGATAAGGGGGGATTGTATATGCTTGATGAGTTATTAGAAAGTATGTTTGATGCCGAAAATGATTCGAAATATTATACTATTGCAGGTATATTAGGTAATGAGGGGTTTTGTGAGAAAAAGGTGACGATTCAAAAGGGAATGCTTTCATTTTATACAAAGGAATTTTCGGTTGATCAAGAAATAGAAGGAAAACATTTTCAAGCTCGAAGTTATGAACATGCAGTAATACTTTCATGGGTAACAAGTCAAAATGAAGTAACAGGTATGTGCATTCATGAAAAAGAAATAGATCGCGTATCAAGAAAAGTGATTAAGGTGAAGGGAAAAGATGCTTATATTATTAATACGAAAAGAAGTGATTATTGCATTATTAAACAAGAATGATTTAACAAATCGATGGAAAAGGTAGGTGAGAAAAGTGAAGTATCTAGAATCGGTAACAAATACAGTATTAGCACAAGTGGTAAGAGTACTTGACTGGAATATTGATAAATATAGTCATGGGAAAATATATATGGATTTAGGGAAATATGATATGCGGCAGTCAATCATTGCATTACAGGAAGGTTGTTACGATGCCAAAAACGGGAATTTTCAAGTAGAAAATGAAACGTACGTTTCGTCGTTTTATGTGCAATGTGATAAGAAAGAAGAAGGTGCACTTATTTTTTCTTATTTAGTAGAAAATGACGTTGTAACTGGTAAATATATAGAGGGAAAATCGATTAAACAATTATATAGAGAGATAATGGAGATAAATGGGGTTAAGGGTTATTTAATTAACACGCATGACAAAGATTATTTTCTTATTAAATAATGATAGCGTATTTTATGATTTAAGTATAATGGAATATCCTATGTACTTATTGAAAAAGAAATTGAAAAGTATGTGTTTATATATACATCAATTAAAAAAACGACATTCGCCCCTCTTTTTAGGAGGGAGAGAGCATCTGGCCATGCATAGAAGCGGTCAGGGCCTTTTTCTGCCACATGCGAAGTAAGAACAGAAAGAGCAAACGAGTGGAGGTTACTTTTTATTCTGCATAGCAGGGATTTAGATGTTGAAAAATTAAAATGTATATAGATGTGAAAATCATGAAACGTTTTTGAAGTATATGATCCGAAATTTGTAAATTATAAAAGCAGGGAAATGAATATACGTGAAATAAGCCAAGGTTAAGGTACCTTAGCTTATTTCCATGTATAAAGAAGTGCTTATTAAAATGTGCAGTTTGCAGTTAGAGGAATGAATCATCCTGCTCCAGGTGATAAATAAAGCTGATACAGGGGGAGTTGCTGCCCTATGTGTATAGCAACTATTAATAAGAAAAATGATTATTCATTCTCAACATATTAAATGTAGCTTATTCATATAAATAGTAGAGTGTTTAGGAGATAAGGGGGGACTCTTATGTCTACAGATCAACCTGCTCCTGGCGACTTTGTTATGGACCCTCAACGTGCTATGCTCTTACCTCCAGAATTGAAAGCAGCACCATCCGAATCATTAACAGAACAACTATTTATTGAAAGGTCTTTAACTGAAAATCGATTTTGGTTACGAATTATGATGGAACACTCTCGTTTTATTGCTTCTTTGCTTGATCAATCCGAGCGAAATTTGGAGATGATTTTGAGGTTTTACTCAATCAAGCTCGGGATGTTGAGTCAATGTTATATAAGAAAGAACCAACATACCCGATTATTGGGAAAATGAATAAAGATAGTGAAAATGCGACTGTTGAATTAAGAAACTTCAAAAAGGCAGGTTTAGAGCGCATTCAAACATGTCAAATTCGAAATGTAATTAATCTATTATTAGCTGATCATGTTACACGAGCAGCTGAACATTTTTTATTTATGATTCACGTTTTAGAACAACGGTTAAAACAAAAATAAGCGGAACAATCTACTCAATAGTTAAATATAGTAGAGAAAAGCCTTTTATACGTTTTTTATTACACCTGGGTGAGGTGCTTTTTTCGTGTAAATAACATGTACACTGCAACTCAATAATTTTGATATTAATAAAATTTAAATTCCTGAAAAAACTTCAAAAAGAACATTAGTTCGTGTATAATAAATACGAACTAATGTTCTTTTTTGTTTGAGCATAATTTGTTTGCAAAAGTTACGCAGTGTTAATACAAACGCACCATATGTTCAAATCTATACAACAGATATGGAAGACATTCATTAGTCTTATGTTAAGGAATGTTGTTTATATAATAGTGAGTACTGCAAGATAGAGAAACAAACGAGTAAGGGGACATAGATCATGAGTAATGCAAAAATGCCAAAAGAAAAAGAAATGGTAACATGGACTCCGTTTGCAGGGATACCAGAACGATTTATTAGTATACGAAAGATACTAGAGGAACAAATGAAAGTGCCACGACCAATATTAACTCAAGATGCGAAAGATAGAATTGAAGATAAGTTGTTAACTTCGTTGTTATCGGAAGAAGAAATATTGATTACATATTATGAAGATGGTTATGTGCTTACAAATTATATAACTGTGATACATATCAATCCTATGAAGCAGACTGTAACTTGTACGGATGCATTTTATCATATAAGCACTTTGAAATTTATTGATATAATTGATATCAAGTAAAAAAGCGGTTTCCTTTCGTTATGATGTAAATCGAAGTTTTGGCATCAGAAGCTTATTAGGCATCCTGTTGTTTTTTTCTTTTGATTATTTCTTATTCTATTAATTTATATAGAAAAAAAGAGAAAGCTTTGTTACTATAACAAGCATAGTCCTGTTTGTTTATTATAGGGAATAAGCAAAGAAGAGGACGCCAACAAGGGAGGAACAACATGAAACGTGTTGCATGGTTTACGGATAGTACAACTGCTAGCTTTACAACAACTGGGGATAATTTTGTCATACCCATCCAAATTGCAATTAATGGAACAGCCTACAGAGACTGTGAAGAAGGTGTACTTGAACATGTTTATTCTGCATTAAAAGAAGGAGTAACTGTAACAACGTCACAACCCAATTTAGGTGAGATGGTCGCACTATTTACTAGATGTAAAGAAGAATATGAAGAAGGCTTCGCGGTCACAATTAGTGGGAAGGTAAGCGGAACCTATCAAAATATGATACTCGCAGCAGAAATGGCGGAGTTTCCTTTAACTATAATAGATAGCGAAACAGCAAGTTATCCAATGGATGAACTTTTATTAAAAGCTCAAATGTTATACCGTAAGGGAATGACTTTACAACGTATACAAGAAGAAATACAACACGTTGAACGAAGTCCATACTATGTATTTCCAAAAGATCTAAAAGGATTATATGCTAGTGGGCGTGTGAAGGGCGTGCAATTTATATTAGGTAGCATACTGAGTGTAAACCCAATTCTAGAAGTACAAAACGGCGAAGTCGTGATGAAAAAGAAAGTTCGAAAAATACAAAAATGCAAAGAATATGTGCAAAATGAACTTGAGAAAGAAAAACCAAACATGGTACATGTGTTTCATGCTAATGATGAAGCTGGTGCAAAAGAGTGGATTGTGGACTTGAAAAAAGCATTTCCTGAAATGACTTTTTCACTCTACCCACTTCCTATATCTTTTGCTGTTCATGCAGGAGCCGGAACAATTGCAATCAGTTTTTCGAAAAGTAGAACCTGTGAATAATTCACAGGTTTTTTTGATGGTCAAATTCTTACTTTAGAAGTGAATCAGGGAATGAGAAATGGTTATAGTGAATAGGAATGTTCCAAAGCTTTTCATGATGTTTACCTTAGAGTTAAAATGAAAAATTCATTTAATGTTTCAGTGTGATAAATGGATAAAATAATTGATAAGCGTAAATGCAGTGAATAAAAGAGAAGGGTTAACTATACATGTAAATTTCGCATACTCTAAAATGAATATCCATAATATGTACAAATCGATTTTGTATGTGAGGGAGAGAAGTGATTATGAGAAGCATGTTTTTTATAGCAAAAACCGTATTCCTTCGATAACCTATTCTGCGGCACAAGGGATGGTTCAGACTGTTCAACAAGCAATACAAGCGCAGATTTTAGCGATGCAAGCACAAGAAATGTAGTTTTATGATTCAACTACACAACAGTATTATCCTATGTATGTTACACAGAGCGGAGTGCATTTTTCAACAATTCCATTCGGCTCTGTGTACAATTTATAAAGCATTTTTTGATTCCGTTAGCAGTAATTCATTAAGCAGTTCCGAATTGGTTTTGATCCGCAAGATCAGAATCAAATGTGTTTGTTGCACTAACACCATTAAAAGTGTTAACAATAAAAGCGACATTAGAGGCTCCTGAACCATTGTAAGCCTTTGTATTTTCCTTTGGAGAAACATTGTAAAAGTCACCTAAGTTAAAAGAACCATTACTGCTTTGTACAACTAGATTGGCTACAACTGATGGCATAATTTTCACCTACTTTATAAGTATATATACATCAATTAAAAAAACGACATAAACCCTCTTTTTCAGGTGAGAGAGAGCATCTGGCCATGCATAGAAGCGGTCAGGGCCTTTTTCTGCCACATACGAAGTAAAAACAGAAAGAGCAAATAAGTGAAGGTTACTTTTTATTCTGCATAGCAGGGATTTAGATGTCGGAAAATTAAAATGGATTTATATAGTTGTTAAAATTACAATATGATTTTATATTTCAAAAGGTTCATTGGATGAATATTACATTATAAAGTGAAGAGGGCTGCTCGTTAGTATGGTATAAATTCATGGAGAAATGTTAAAATTTTTTCATGAATTTATCGTAGGATATTTTGTTTTTTAAATGTTAAAATAGAATGAACAAGGTAACAATTATTGATTGAACATATAGTGTGAGATATTCTATTCATACAATCAAGAGTAAGATAAAGGTCACTTACTAAGGGTTAAAAAAATTAAATTTCACTGATAAATGTATGCCTAATAATAAAGTAAGGGAGGAACTAATGATATGAATAATGTTATGAAACAAGTAGATTTAACAGATTCTAAATCAAGTAATCTCGTTGCTTTTATTCATACAAACCATGTTACATTGGTTGAAGAAGCGTTTTGTCCCAATAAAATAGAATTAAATTTTAATGAAATTGCGATTTTATCCGCTATAAAAATAGCGAATATTACGAAAGTCTTAATTAGAGAAGAACTAGAAGCGATGTTTCACGATACAGGCGTATTATTAGTAAAACATGATTATGCTAGAAACAGTAGTAAATCTGTAGCACTGCAATTTGATCAATTTAGAAGATTGCAAAATGAAATTGAGGGGTTGAACAAGAGCATGAAATAAAACAAAGGCTTTATGAAAGGAGTTTAATTGTTATATGCTAAAGGGATGGTTTGGAAAAAATTCTGAGAAATCTAACTGTAAACATAAATACAATTTTGTTAGGATGCAGGACTGTGAGGATTTTAAAAGAGGACAGTTAGGTGCTGCTTACATTTATCAGTGTGAAAAGTGCGGGAAAGAAAAGGTTACATATAAAAATAATAACGATATCAACACTGATTTTTGGAATATATAGGTGTGAATATCACGAAAAATCCTGGTTTGGAATCTAAAGGAAGAGATAGGTTATATAGATGAAGTTGATATAAGGGTACTGGATTATGTATAAATAGATGCGGAAAGGTTGGGTGTTATTACCAAAAGGGTGATGAACCTTTCGGCATACTATTATAAATCCTTTGCTTCTATCATAGTGTTTGTTCTTGAATGCTCTATCACAATTTGAACATGTAACATGAACAGAGAAAGAAATATAAAGATTATGCACCATTTTAATAGGACAAGCATATATTGAAATATGAAAAAAGCGTAAGTCGCTTATTTCATACTCATTGAAAAACTCCTTATCCAAAAAGAGCACCTTGCAGGTGTTCTTTTTATCATTTTAACCGAGAAAAACCCTTCCTCTAAACGAAGTGAAGGTGGAGGTAATTCAATTGAGTTCTTTGTTTTGAAAAATAGTGAAGAGGTTATGATGCACAAAATTACATACAGAAAATAAAATGGAGAAATACGGGTGTTATCGTAAGGTGGCAAGATAAGAATTCGAAACAGTAGAACAAAGCATTTGGTTTTGTAATGGTTTTAAATAGGAGCATGGCAGACCTTTAATCTGAAATGAATAATTGGCATTTTAATATAGGTGATGAAAAATATGAACCTAAGGAATTTAAAAGTCACAGGGGCATGGTTTCAAGTTGGTGGTAATCTTATAGCGGCTATTGGTACAACGAGAGGGTTTGTAGGAGAGGAAGACGCTGAATCAGCACTTGTTATTGTTGGTAGTTCATTACAAGCTCTTGGGTATATATTGCAACTGGTAAAACCAGATTGTGTGGTAGAAAACATAGAGGAAAAAAAGGATATCAGAAGTGAAGAGGAAAACATAAAAAAAAGAAGTGAATCTTTAGAAAAAACGGGGATTGAGATGTTAGCTTTAGGAAATGTTTCAAATGTAATCGGAACATTTTTTAATCGACAAAGGAAAATGAAAGAGAATGATTATCTTATTATTACGGGAAATAGTTTGCAGTCTGTTGGTGCGTTTCTTGGAGTGGAAGCAGCACTACTCAATAAAATTACTGATATTCCATGGCTAATTGTATTTGGAAATTCACTGCAAAGTTTAGGGGCTGGGATGCAAGCCTATCAAGGGATACACAACATATCGAAAGGAGAAAAAGAAGAAATAGATAAGAAAAATCTTACAGACAAGGAGAAGGAAGAAGAAAGAGAAGATGAGAGATTAACTGGACTGATCGGTATTTGGATACAGGCAATTGGAACGTTAATCTCAGCAATCGGATTAACGGAAATTGAAACGGAAAACAAAAGGGATAATTTAGAAATCGATAAAGGTAGTTAAAAGGTTTATTTTTTTAGATGGGACAAGGAATATAGAAAGAAATGCTTTTCGTGTTTATTATCATCATCAAAAAATAGTATTAGATCATTATACGTTGTAGGTTTTCCTTCTTTTCTGTCGAATATGTAATAAAAGGGAGGTAGTGGAAATGGCACAGTTTGAATTAGAGAAAGTCACTTATTTAGGAGAGAGAAAAGAGGAAATAGATTTTCATGTAGCTTATGTAAGTATTGATAACTATTTAGACTGGAAAGTCATTATACGTGGAACTACTGATCAAAATAAAATTTTTATTGAAATAATGAAGAAGAATGAGCAACCAGTATTTGAATTTCTTACGACTGAAGGGGAAATTTTTCAAGGTAGAACAAAGATAGTGAGGTTTATTCATAAATTAATTGATACAGAAATAGATTTGTTCGGTATAGGAAAGTTGAATGGCTATGAGATAAGAAGCGTCCAATAGGATGCTTCTTATCTCTTTTATATACATCCATTTTAATTTTTCAACATAGCTAAAAAATGACTTCTAAATAATAGGAGTCATTTTTTATTTCTATAGTAAAAGAATAGCCTCATGTGTATTTTTACTTGGAGATTTTTGTAGTAGGCTTGAAATTATAAAACAAAACGCCTATTCATATATAGTTTGAGCTATATACATATCGTTAGATGGTAATCCATTAAGTAAAGCATTACCATTGTTTTACCCATTGGAATAAACAACAAGACAAGCTTTGAATGTTATCTTAAGAAAGGAGAAGATAAAGTATGAAGAAACATATTATTGATATCTCTAAGTGGAACGCGAATATTAATTGGGATGTAGCGGCGCCACAAATTGCTCTTGCGATCTGCCGGGTACAGTATGGCTCAAGAACAGTAGATGAGCAGTATAAAAGCTATGTCGCGAATTTGGAGCAACGCGGTGTCTTGCATGCTGCATATGCGTATGGCTGTTATGTTTCGGTTAAAGATGCAATTGTAGAAGCGAAAGATTTTATGGCAAGAACAAGTCCTAATGCTAAGTTTCTTGTACTAGATGTAGAAGACGATACACTTAAAAGCTGTGGTCCTAATAAGTTGGCTGAAGCATCTCAAGTGTTTATTAATACTTGTCAAGCGGCGGGGTGGAAAGTAGGGTTATATGTAGGTCACCACATGTACAACAAGTATGGATTAAGTGGAGTGAAAGCGGATTTTCTTTGGATTCCTCGTTATGGCAGAAACAAACCAGCTTATGTATGCGACATATGGCAATACACTGATTCGGGGAATGTGGCTGGCATTGGAAAATGCGATTTGAATTATCTTATAGGCGATAAAAGTTTATCATGGTTTATTGGAGGAGAAAATGCATTGGCGAATGATGGGAGAAGAAAAGTAAAAACAGGCGGTTTAGGACTTGAAGCGGTCAAAGAGGTTTCTGGGATTTTATTAGAGCAGAATATAAAAGGTTCTATCATTTTCGAAGGTGAAAATTCTACACCGTACGTACTAACTGAGAAGATGAGTGATCCAGAATTAGATCAATTCACTGCTTGGCTAGACGAAAAAAGATGGTATTACGAATATATTCCATATTAATGAAAAGAAGACATTATGTTGAATCGCATAATGTCTTCTTTTTGTACACATTGCCTGATTGTATGAATAGTGGTTATGTTAAATTTTAGTGTGACGATAAGAATTTTTAATGTAAGTATCGTGATAGTAGCTTTTTGATGGAGCGTTTAGTAATCCTTTGTAAATACTTTCTGGTACATCATAGAAATCGTATGTGCTATTTCTAAACTTAATTCGTAAAATCATAGATGATGGATTATAACCTACAGCGACTAAGTTCTTGGAAATGACTGGATATAGGGTCATGTTTGTTCATCTCCCCTCTTTAAATATACTTAGAAGTTTATGAGGTGAAATCCTGCTATTTTGTAGAATTATAATACTTAGATGATGTATAGTAAGTATGATTACCAGTTGTTGAATTTACTTTTTTGTAAGTTCACACGAAGTTCATATTGTTGTGCTATTTTTATGTCACCTTTGATTTGCTAGCATGATTTAAATGGAGAAGTTTGACCAAATGTAAAAAAGGTATATTATTTATACGGGGGTATTCTATTTTGGAAAACTTGAAAATCGACCTGTTCTATTCTATGTGTTAAAGGAGAGCATTATTAGAAGAACAGAAGAGAAAAATGGTTTGTCTGAAAGTATTGCATTATTTGTACAATCTGCAAGTTAAGAAAGTAACGAGTAGTACTTTGGGATTTGGTTTTTGATGAACTATTTTTATCGATGATAGGTGTATTTACTAAAGAAAGAGCAATATTGCATTTTCAAGTAAATCAATGGGAGAATTGAAAGGCAGGAGAAAGCAACATGTCAGAAAATTATCGTTCTCGAGAAGAGCGAAGACAAGTTCAAAAGAAAAAACAGCCAACTGTTACAAAAGGAAAAACAAAAGAAAAAGCAAAATCAAAAGGTAAAACATCGTTTTTTCGTAAATTTTTGATTGGTTGTTTAATACTTGGAATCGTGGCGCTCGTAGGAGGAGTAACTACTTTTTTCATTATGATTAAGGATGCTCCTAAACTTGAGAAGTCAAAGCTTGTCAATCCGTTATCAGCAAAAATCTATGATAAAGATGGCAAACTGATATATGAGTATGGGAAAGAGAAACGGACAGAAATTACGTATGATCAAGTACCGAAGTTGGTAGAAAACGCATTTTTAGCTACAGAAGATGCACGCTTTTATGAACATAGTGGAGTCGACTTTAAAGGTACTGCACGTGCCGTTTTAGTCAGTCTTACTGGGAATTATGGATCACAAGGTGGAAGTACAATCACGCAACAGGTTATCAAAAACTATTTCTTATCTATGGATAAAACAGCTAAACGGAAAGCGCAAGAAATATATTTAGCCTATAAGTTAGAACAACAATATTCAAAACACGAAATATTAGAGATGTATTTGAATAAGATTAACTTAGGAAATCGTTCGTATGGTATTGCAACAGCAGCGGAAAATTACTACGGGAAAGAATTAAAAGATTTAACTTTACCAGAGGCTGCGATGCTTGCAGGATTACCAAAAGGACCTAGCATTTATGATCCAACAAAACCAGAAAATGTAGAGAGAGCAACAGAACGTAGAAACGTTGTGCTTCATCTAATGAATCGACATGGTTATATTTCTAAGGAACAAATGGAAGAGGCATCAAAAGTGCCTGTAACAGATGGACTTCTTCCAGCTAAACAGGTAACAGAAATGCCATATCCTGCATTTATAGATGCAGTGATGAAAGAAGTAGAAAAAGAATTACCAGATGTAAATATTGGATCAGATGGTTTATCAATATACACGACGTTAGATCCAAAAGCACAAGAATTTGCTGATAAGATTTTAAATGAAAATATTATTGGTTACCCAAATGATCAATTCCAAGGTGCTTTCACATTTATGGATACAAAAACGGGAGAAGTTCGTGCTGTAGGTAGTGGTCGTGGTGAAAATAAAGCTACATTTAAAGGACACAATATGGCTATCGAGCTAGAGCGTTCAGTAGGTTCAACAATGAAGCCAATCTTTGATTATGGTCCAGCAATTGAATATTTAAAATGGCCAACTTATCATCAATTAGATGATTCACCATATAAGTATTCAACAGGTCAACAAGTTCAAAATGCTGATAAGTCGTATAAAGGTATGATGACAATGCGTGATGCTCTTAAGATGTCTCGCAACATACCGGCGATTAAAACAGCGAAGGAAGTTGGATTAAGTAAAGCGCAAGGCTTTGCAGAAAGTTTAGGAATTCCATTTGATAAAGCAGCAGTGGAATCGAATGCGATTGGTAGTAATGAAGCTTCACCAACTGAAGTTGCAGGAGCATATGCAGCATTTGGTAATGGCGGGAAATATATAAAGCCGCACTTTGTTAGAAAAGTAGTTTATCCGGATGGAAAATCAAAAAGCTTTGAACCAAAAGCAAAAGTTGTTATGCAAGATTATACAGCATACATGATTACTGATATGTTGCGTTCAGTTGTTAGTTCAGGTACAGGTACAGCAGCAAATGTAAGCTCTTTAGATGTTGCGGGTAAAACAGGAACAACGAATTATTCACCTGAGGATATAGCAAAATATCATATACCATCTAATGCATCACGTGATAGTTGGTTTGCAGGTTATACACCGCAATATACAATGGCGGTGTGGACTGGATATATGAAAAATAGCTCTGAAAATTATATTAGTAGTAAGAATACAAAAATTTCTCAACTTATATTTAAAGAAATGATGGGTAAATTTGGAACAAGTAGTGCTAAGTTCAAAATGCCAAGTAGTGTTGTTCAAGAGGGTAGTGAATTGCGTGTGAAAGGTGCAAAATCAGATTCTTCTCCAAATCCGAGCACGTCAAATTCAAACTCAAGTGATCAGAAGCAAAATGATGATCAAAATAAACAACAAGAACAACAACAAACAGATGAACAGAAAAAACAACAAGAACAACAAAATGAAGAAAATAAGAAAAATGATCAAAATCAAGACAATGCAACAAATAATCAAAATGGAAATGGCCCAGGAAGTACAACTCCACCAAGCGGCGGCACCGGAAATGGCCAAGGAGGCACAACTCCACCAAGCGGTGGCACCGGAAATGGCCAAGGAGGTACAACTCCACCAAGCGGTGGCACTGGAAATGGCCAGGGAGGCACAACCCCACCAAGCGGCGGTACCGGAAATGGCCAAGGAGGTACAACCCCACCAAGCGGTGGCACCGGAAATGGTCAAGGAGGTACAACCCCGCCAAGCGGCGGCACTGGAAATGGCCAAGGAGGTACAACCCCACCAAGCAGTGGAAACGGAAATGGTCAAGGGGAGACAACACCAAATCAATAAAGAGTTTCCTAAAAGTCTATAGCATATAGAAATGTATTCAAAAACACCTATGATACCGTATATGAATCGGTAACGTAGGTGTTTTTTATGCAGTGAAAAGCCTCTGTGTTATTACTATATGTTAAAAGTCCCATAAAAATTTTGAAAATAAATTGAAGGGAAATGATAGAAAATTTGGGAGGGAGCATATGGAGAAGGAGTAGGATAACCTGGACCATAATAGGGAGTGCCACTAGGAGGCGTGCCGTGCTGCCAAAAGGAAGGGACTGCTGCACCGGGCAGTTGATAGTGCTGCCAAGTTGTAGGAAGTTCAATGCCAACATCAGAACTTCCTGCGTGGACTGGGGCAACATGTACAGAAGGAGCTACAGGAGCTGCAACGGCAATTCTTGTAGGGAATACATACATAAAAGATCACTCCTAAATTGCATTATAGAGCAGTATATTCTTGCACAAGCTGTAAAGGTGTACATAAGTTTTTAAAGAATAAAAAGTGGATGTAAACAAGAAAAAGGAAGAACAAAAAATGAGTTCTTCCTTACTTAGGCGAATTTAAATAGTGTAGCAGCTCTATTAACACCAAGCATCATGGTCACCGATTGCTAAAGCGCTAAAAGAAATTGGACCTACTATTGCAGCTTCTGCATCCGGTGTAATATTTTCAGCAGTTAGCGTGTAAACATGCTTTCCGGATTTTAGATTTTTGTCAATTGCTTGGAAAGTTATAGCATAAAATTGTTCTGAACCAGTTGATTCGATTCCAACTTGTGTATTGAAAATCTGAGTTGTATCACGCCAAATACGAAACACGATTTGAGCGATATTTGTGATTCCTTCAACTCCAACTGTTGCAATTAATTCGACTGTATTGTCCCGAGAATCTCTATGAGGGATATTTACTCGTAACTGAGCAACTTTATTTTTTTGAGGAGTATGCAAAATTAGTGTTGCTTGTCCTGCATCTGTTTTATTACGTGGTTGAGTAGCTTGAAAATCAATAATATGAGTCACAATTTTCACCTCCTATTTTTGATATATAATATGAGGTTACATAGAAAAGAGCTTGGATATTTTTATTAATTTTAAGCTGTAAAGAGCATTTTATTAAGGAAGTGGGTTTGAAGCGTGCCATTCAAATTGAAATTGAATCTAGAGCTATGAAGTGATCTAAAGAAGAAGTGAATCTATAGACTGACAATTTTGTTTGGTTTGTTGTTAGATATGGTGGAAATAGCACAATTCAATCCGGCTATTCTTTAGGATTAGCTTTTGAGATGCCGGAAGATATAGCAGCATCTATATAAATCCATTTTAATTTTTCGACATCTAAACCTCTGCTATGCAGCATAAAAAGTAACCTACACTCGTTTACTCTTTCTATTTTCACTTCGCATGTGGCAGAAAAAGGCTCTGATCGCTTCTATGCATGGCCAGATGTTTTATGACGTTTTTTTAATTGATGCATATATACTAAACGGGACAGGGACGGCATCTAATTTTTTGTTGATGCGGATGATATTTACTAGTTTCAAGACTATGATTTAGTTGTGAGTTATCAAATAGAAATGGATGAAATTGAATTTAATTATGTAAAATAATAACTTTATTAAAAATAAAAATATCTTATATAAAAATTGTATCGTATTAATAGCGATATATAAAATATGTGTAAGTGAGTTGTGTACATGTACAACTCGCTTTTTTTATGTTCTGGAAAAAATCAATAAATAAATGGAATAAATTGTTTATTTCGTAAGCTTTACAGGGAATTTTGTTGAAAATTAATATATTTCGGTTCAAAAGAAAAGAGAGAATATCGAACTTTTTGATGAAAAAATTTATACGTTATTCTTAAAAAATAATTTTGTTACAGCAGGAAAAGTATAGGAAACTTATCATTATAAAATAAATTGAAATCTTCTAAAAACTCTGATACATTGAAATAGAAATGTAGTTTCACAATATTGTAAATGCTTACAGTTATGTGCACGAAGATCTATTAGGATTGGAGGAAATGATAATGAAAGCTGAAGAAAAATTTTCCCCGGGATTAGATGGTGTAGTCGCAGCGGAGACGAAAATTTCGTTTCTTGACACAGTAAAAGGTGAAATTGTTATTCAAGGATATGACTTAATTGAGCTATCAAAGACAAAAGAGTATTTAGACATTGTGCACCTTTTATTAGAGGAACACCTACCAAGTGAGGATGAAAAGATAACACTTGAAAAGAAATTGAAGGAAGAATATGAAGTGCCAGAAGGTGTGTTCAATGTTTTAAAAGCATTGCCAAAAGAAACACATCCTATGGATGGATTACGTACAGGTGTATCTGCATTAGCTGGTTACGATAACGATATTGAAAATCGTTCGTTAGAAGTAAATAAAGATCGTGGTTATAAACTGCTAAGCAAAGTGCCAAATATTGTGGCAAACAGTTATCATATTTTAAATAATGAAGAGCCTGTTCAACCACTTAAAGAATTATCGTATAGTGCGAATTTCTTCTACATGTTAACTGGTAAAAAACCAACTGAGCTGGAAGAAAAAATATTCGATCGCTCTCTTGTTTTATATAGTGAACATGAAATGCCGAACTCTACATTTACAGCTCGCGTTATAGCATCTACGCAATCGGATTTATACGGTGCTTTAACAGGGGCAGTTGCATCTTTAAAAGGAAGCTTACATGGCGGCGCAAATGAAGCGGTTATGTATATGCTGTTAGAAGCAGGAAATGTTGAGAAATTTGAAGAGTTACTGCATAAGAAATTACATAACAAAGAGAAAATCATGGGATTTGGGCATCGCGTCTACATGAAGAAGATGGATCCAAGAGCGCTTATGATGAAAGAAGCATTAAAACAGCTATGTGATGTGAAAGGCGATTATACACTATATGAAATGTGTGAAGCTGGAGAAAAGATTATGGAGAAGGAAAAAGGAATCTATCCAAACTTAGATTATTATGCTGCTCCAGTCTATTGGATGTTAGGCATTCCAATTCAACTATATACACCAATCTTTTTCAGTTCAAGAACGGTAGGCTTATGTGCGCATGTGATTGAACAACATACAAATAATCGATTGTTCCGCCCACGTGTAAATTATATCGGCGAGCGACATGTGCTTAGCAAATAAAAACAACTGGGGAGTTGTTAAGGCCGCCCGCCAGGTGGGTGTTTGACCGACACCCATTCTTAATAATAACGAATTTTCGACAGAAAGGGAAGGATAGCATGATTAAAACAAATGAAATTAAACAAAAAGATGCAATTTTAGAAGAGATTACGGATTATGTATTAAATAAAGAGGTAACAAGCTCGGAAGCATTCAGTACAGCACGCTATGTGTTACTTGATACGCTTGGATGTGGAATTTTAGCACTGCAATATCCAGAGTGTACGAAATTACTAGGACCTGTCGTACCAGGAACTGTTGTGCCAAATGGTACACGTGTACCGGGAACATCATTTGTACTTGATCCAGTACGCGGTGCTTTTAATATTGGCTGTATGATTCGTTGGTTAGATTATAACGATACATGGCTTGCAGCAGAATGGGGACATCCGTCTGATAATTTAGGTGGCATTTTAGCTGTTGCAGATTATGTGAGCCGCGTTCGTATTTCAGAGGGGAAAGAACCATTAAAAGTACGAGATGTACTTGAAATGATGATTAAAGCGCATGAAATCCAAGGTGTACTTGCATTAGAAAATAGTTTAAACCGCGTTGGTCTTGATCATGTGTTATACGTAAAAGTAGCGACAACAGCAGTTGTTACGAAAATGCTTGGTGGTACACGTGAAGAAATCTTTAATGCATTGTCTCATGCATGGATTGATAATTCTAGTCTTCGTACATATCGTCATGCTCCAAATACAGGTTCACGTAAGTCATGGGCAGCTGGGGATGCAACAAGCCGTGGTGTTCATCTTGCACTTACTGCATTAAAAGGTGAAATGGGTTACCCAACAGCATTATCTGCACCAGGATGGGGATTCCAAGATGTATTGTTTAACAAGCAAGAACTAAAATTAGCAAGACCTTTAGATTCTTATGTAATGGAAAATGTATTGTTTAAAGTGTCATATCCAGCAGAATTCCATGCTCAAACAGCTGCAGAATGTGCAGTGAGATTACATCCAGAAGTGAAAGAGCGATTAGATGAAATTGATCGTATTACAATTACGACACATGAATCAGCAGTTCGTATTATTGATAAAGAGGGTCCATTAAATAACCCAGCTGACCGTGATCACTGTTTACAATACATTACTGCAATCGGTTTATTAAAAGGTGATATCGTTGCAGATGACTATGAAGATGAAGTTGCATCAGATTCTCGCGTAGATGAATTACGCAACAAAATGGTTGTTGTAGAAAATAAACAGTATAGTTTGGATTACCTTGATCCGAACAAGCGCTCAATCGCCAACGCTGTTCAAGTTCATTTTAAAGATGGCACAGTAACAGAAAATGTAGAGTGTGAATATCCATTAGGTCACCGTTTCCGTAGAGATGAAGCAATTCCAAAGATTGTTCAAAAGTTCTCTGCAAATATGGCCGTTCATTATTCTAATAAGCAACAAGAAAAAATTCATGAAGCTTGTTTGAATGAAGAAAAATTAGAAACTATGAATGTAAATGAATTTGTAGATCTTTTCTTAATTTAAGTATAGGGGGAATAAAAATGGCTTGGGTTGTGAATAAACAGTCAACACAAGAAGAGCTTGCTAATCGATTCCGAGCTTTAGTAGAAGCACCTGGAATTTTACAAATCCCTGGTGCACATGATGCAATGGCTGCTCTTGTTGCAAAAAATACTGGATTTTCGGCTCTTTATTTATCGGGAGCTGCGTATACAGCAAGTAAGGGTTTACCGGATTTAGGTATTGTAACGTCTACTGAAGTAGCTGAAAGAGCAAGAGACCTTGTTAGGGCAACTGACTTGCCTCTTCTTGTCGATATTGATACAGGATTTGGTGGAGTGCTAAATGTAGCGAGAACAGCTGTAGAGATGGTGGAAGCAAATGTAGCTGCTGTCCAAATTGAAGATCAACAATTACCGAAGAAATGTGGACATTTAAACGGAAAAAAACTTGTTTCTACTGAGGAATTGGTACAGAAGATTAAAGCGATTAAAGAAGTAGCACCAACACTTGTTGTTGTAGCACGTACAGATGCTCGCGGCGTAGAAGGATTGGATGCAGCGATTGAAAGAGCAATTGCTTATGTAAAAGCAGGTGCGGACGCTGTTTTCCCTGAAGCACTTCAATCTGAGGAAGAATTCCGTTTATTTAACAGTAAAGTAAATGTTCCGCTGCTTGCGAACATGACTGAATTTGGAAAAACACCATATTATAGTGCAGAAGAATTTGCGAATATGGGCTTCCAAATGGTAATTTATCCAGTTACATCACTTCGCGTTGCAGCAAAAGCATATGAGCGTGTGTTCACACTTATTAAAGAAACAGGCTCACAAAAAGAAGGTCTATCTAATATGCAAACGAGAAGTGAATTGTATGAAACAATTTCGTATCATGATTTTGAAGAATTAGATAACGGAATTGCAAAAACAGTTTTATCTGAAGATCAATAAAACAAAGGGAAAAGGCGATGATGATACATCTTTGGCAAAACAACTGCTTGATGTGGAGAGTCATCGCCTTTTCATATTTCCTAATTGCTTGCAAAAGAGGTGGAAACATATGAACTCTATAGAAGATTACTCTGTAGGAAGATGGCTGAATGAAGACTTTCAGTTTGTGAAAATGAGTAATACGATTGCAGAGGCGATCAATCTACTTATCGTATCAAAAACGAATGAACTGCCTGTACTAGAGGGAAAACGAATGATCGGCATTGTAAAATTATTAGATTGTGTTCAGTGGATGAAAGAAAAAAGAGATGAGAGTACCTCAGTTCATATCATCATAGATCGATTCTTTCATAAGGGAAATGGAACAAAAACAATGGAAGTCGTTCAGCATCTACCATTTTATGTGATCAATGAAAAAAGCGGAGTGCTAGAAGGTATTATAGGTCAAAATGAGCTTTTCGCTTTTCAGGAATTTATAAAACAACAATTAGAAGAATCGCAACATGTCATGGAATGGTTACGACTTTCATTTGATACTGCGTATGAAGGCATCGCGATTGTGGATGAAAACGGCGTTATTCAAATGTTTAATGATATGTATAGTCGCTTTGTTGGTGTAACGAAAGAAGAAGCAATTGGACAGCTCGCCGAAAATGTAATTGAGAATACGAGGCTTCCAGTTGTATTGAAAACAGGGGTACCAGAAAGAAATCAAGTACATCGTTTGCAAGGACAAAATTTAGTTGTGCATCGGATGCCGATTTGGAAGCAAGGAAGAGTGATAGGTGCTGTAGGCATGCTTATTCATGAAGGGATTTCAGATATTTATAAAATACTAGAGAGGTTTGATCAAAAAGGTGGTGGTGTCAAACCGTCATTTTCTAAGCCGAAAAAGAAGCAAATACGGTTTGAAGATATTCTCGGAGAAAGCCAGGCGATTTCTGAAACGAAAAAAATGGCTCGAAAAGCAGCGGGGTCCAAAGCTTCTGTGTTAATTACTGGAGAAAGTGGTGTCGGTAAAGAGCAATTTGCACGTGCTATACATGATACAGGTATGACGAAACACGGTCCATTTATTAGTGTGAACTGTGCTGCTATTCCAGATAATTTACTAGAATCCGAACTGTTTGGTTATGCAGAAGGTGCTTTTACAGGTGCGAAAAAGAATGGGAAGGCAGGGAAATTTGAACTTGCGAATCATGGTACATTATTTTTAGACGAGATTGGTGATATGTCCTTATTAACGCAGGTGAAAATTTTACGTGTTTTACAAGAAAGAGAGATAGAAAGAATAGGTGGTACCCATCCAATCTCTGTTGATTTCCGGTTAATCGCAGCGACAAATAAAGATTTAAAACAAATGGTTAGAGAAGGTACATTTAGAGAGGATCTATATCATCGTCTTCATGTTATTCCGATTCATATTCCACCGCTTCGCTTTCGAAAACAAGACATCCCACTCATTGTCGAAGAACATGTACAAAAACTGTGTCAAATGTATGATGTTGAAGAAAAGACACTTGATAAAGAAGTATTACGTCTTATGTTTCATTACAATTGGCCAGGTAATGTTCGTGAATTAATCAATGTGTTAGAAAGGCTATTTGCACTATCAGATGATGCACATATACGAGCTAAAGATTTGCCAGAAGAATTCTATAATCGGGATATGGAACAGAAGAAATTAGTACCTATGATTCAGTCTTTACCAGCAAAACAAGAAGCCATGAGGGTGGTGCGTGAAGAAGAAGAACGAGGGTTAATCGAACGCGTTTTAAAAGAAGCAAAAGGGAATAAGTCAAAAGCAGCAGCATTATTAGGGATTTCTAGGGCAACCTTGTATAACAAATTGTCACGATTTAAAATCTAAACAAATTGTTATACCCGGTGTAAAACTGTCTAGACAGTTTTACGTTTTCTTTTCATGTTGCCCGTGTTTTATCAAGTTTTTAGTTTGGCATAGATCTTGCATATAAAGAAAATGAGGACCGAAATGATAGGGGGATACAGATGGAGAAAACAAAGTTGCAATGGGACGAATTTTTTTCGCTGAATAAGGAGCTTAATACTACCTTTTTTACACCTGAGGATTTCTCCGGTGATGAAGATTTAATTGCAAAAACAACGGAACAATTTGTGAAGCAAGAAATTGTTCCTCACATTGAAAATATCGAGCAGCACAATTATGAAGTTTCTCGCAGGTTGTTTGAAAAGGCTGGAGAACTTGGATTGTTAAGTATAGAGGTTCCAGAAGAATATGGTGGATTTGAATTAGGAAAAGCGGTGTCTGGACTTGTGGCGGAAAAGATGGGGTATGCAGGAGCGTTTAGTGTTTCCTTTAATATTCATGCCGGAGTAGGAACATTACCATATATATACTATGGAACAAAAGAGCAAAAGGAAAAATACTTACCTAAGATTGCATCAGGCGAATGGATTGGTGCTTATGCATTAACGGAGCCTAACGCTGGTTCTGATGCATTAAGCGCAAAAACAAGTGCTGTATTAAATGAGGATGGAACAGCCTGGACATTAAATGGTGAAAAGCAGTGGATTACAAATGCTCACATGGCTGATGTATATGTTGTTTTTGCGAAAACAAATAAAGGAATGACAGCGTTTATTGTCGAAAGAACATGTAAAGGTGTTTCAATCGGCCTAGAAGAAAAGAAAATGGGCATTAAAGGCTCTTCGACTGCAACACTTATTTTAGAAGATGTCGTAATTTCTTCTGAAAATGTTTTGGGGGAAGTTGGAAAGGGACATCACGTAGCTCTTAATATTCTCAATTTTGCGAGATTGAAACTGGCTTTTGGAAATATTGGCACAGCAAAGCAAGCAATTGGGCTATCTGTTCAATACGGAAAGGAACGAAAGCAGTTTCAAACAGAATTAGTGGATTTCACCATGATTCAAGAGAAAATTGCAAATATGATTATTGCTACATACGGTGCGGAGAGTGCAGCTTATCGAACAGCAGGCGTGATTGATGAAGCAATTCATGAGAGTGATGAAAGCATCATGCAGAAAATGTCTCAATTTGCAATAGAATGTGCTATTAACAAAGTGAATGCTTCAGAAACGCTTGGACATATTGTAGATGAAGCTGTACAAATTCACGGTGGTTATGGTTATATGCAAGAATATGAAGTAGAACGATTATATCGTGACGCTAGAATTAGCCGTATATTTGAAGGAACGAATGAAATTAACCGATTAACCGTTGCGAAAATGTTAATGAAACAAATGAAGCAAATAGGGGATCAAGTGGACGAGGGCACATTTGAAAATATAGAACGAAATCTTCGCTATATTTTATTATCGAAACAATTATTGAAACAATCTTTGAAAACGCTATCTAAAACTCCTGAATTAAAAATTGAACAAGAACAAGAATATTCACGCGTATTAGCAGACATGTTGAAAGATGTGTATGTAATGGAATCAGCATTTTTACGTACGAAGAAAGCGGTAAATAAAAATGGTGAGGAAAAAGAACGTATAAAACAGGTCATAACGGATGTTCTTTGTGAAGAAGGATATCGTAAAGTAGAATCAGCGGCAATTGTTCTTCTTTCTGCAGCAGTGCAAGAAGAGCAAAATAGAAACGTTATTCTAGATGAAATCCGTCAATTGTCAGTGCCTCTATATACGAACGTATTTACGAAAAAGAGAGAAATTGCGAAAGCGATTATAAATCGTGGAAAATATATTGTTTAATAGGAGGAGAACAATATGAAAAAGGTTGGTTTTATTGGTTTAGGTAATATGGGTCTTCCGATGTCTAAAAATTTAGTCAAATCAAATTACACGGTGTATGGAGTTGATTTGAATAAAGATGCTGAAGCTTCCTTCGAGAAAGAAGGGGGAATTATCGGTTTATCAATTGCAAAATTAGCAGAGACATGTGATTTGATTCTTACAAGTTTACCATCCTCACGAGCTGTTGAAGCTGTTTATTTTGGAGAAGAAGGATTGATTGAGAACAGTCATCCGAATGCTGTACTAATTGATACAAGTACAGTAGCGCCACAGTTGAATAAAAAAATAGCTGAATTTTCGAATAGTAAAAAAATAGACTTCATAGCAGCACCAGTTAGTGGTGGTGTGATTGGGGCGGAAAATCGAACACTAACTTTTATGGTTGGTGGATCGAAAGAAGTGTATGACAAAGGCTTACCAGTGATGGAAGTATTAGGAGCAAATGTTTTTCATGTCAGTGAGCAAATTGATAGTGGTACAACTGTAAAGCTCATTAATAACTTACTAATTGGTTTTTACACAGCGGGTGTTAGTGAAGCTTTGACATTAGCAAAGAAAAACAATATGGACTTAGATAAAATGTTCGATATTTTAAATGTTAGTTACGGTCAAAGTAGAATCTACGAGCGTAATTATAAAAGCTTTATTGCACTAGAAAACTATGAACCAGGTTTTACTGTAAATCTATTAAAGAAAGATTTAGGATTTGCAGTTGATTTAGCGAAAGAAAATGAGCTTCACTTACCAGTAAGTGAAATGCTATTGGATTTGTATGATGAAGCGGGTAAAGCAGGATATGGTGAAAAAGACATGGCTGCTTTATATAAGAAGGTAAGTGAGCAATTGATCTCTAGTCATGAATAATGACTATATATACATCAATTAAAAAATCGACATAAAACCCCTCTTTTTAGGTGGGAGGGAGCATCTGGCCATGCATAGAAGCGGTTTAGATGCCGGAAAATTAAAATGAATTTATATAGGTGTAGAGCTTAGCATACTTTCATTACTATTTTATAAAACAAAAAGGGGCGAATATAATGATTACAACAGAAATTAAACGAGTGAAAAATCATATTAATGGTGAATGGGTAGAATCTACTGGTACGGAAGTTGAAGCTGTTCCGAATCCTGCAACAGGAAAAATAATTGCTTATGTTCCGCTTTCTCCAAAAGAAGATGTGGATCGTGCTGTGGAAGCTGCAAAAGCAGCTTATGAAACATGGTCTAAAGTGCCGGTTCCAAATCGTTCAAGACAATTATATAAATACTTACAACTTTTACAAGAAAACAAAGACGAGCTTGCTAAAATTATTACATTAGAAAATGGGAAAACATTAAAAGATGCAAGTGGTGAAGTGCAGCGCGGGATTGAAGCTGTAGAACTTGCGACATCAACACCAAACTTAATGATGGGGCAAGCACTTCCGAATATTGCAGGTGGAATTGATGGTTCAATTTGGCGCTACCCAATTGGAGTTGTCGCTGGTATTACACCATTTAACTTCCCAATGATGATTCCGCTATGGATGTTCCCATTAGCAATCGCTTGCGGTAATACATTCGTATTAAAAACATCTGAAAGAACACCTCTTTTAGCAGAGAGACTAGTAGAGTTATTTTATGAAGCAGGTTTCCCAAAAGGGGTTTTAAACTTAGTACAAGGCGGAAAAGATGTTGTAAATAGCATTCTAGAAAATAAAGATATTCAAGCTGTCTCATTTGTTGGATCTGAGCCAGTGGCACGCTATGTATATGAAACAGGAACAAAACATGGAAAACGAGTACAAGCACTTGCAGGAGCGAAAAATCATGCGATTGTTATGCCAGATTGCAATCTTGAAAAGACAGTACAAGGTGTTATCGGCTCTGCATTTGCGAGCAGCGGCGAACGCTGCATGGCATGCTCTGTTGTAGCGGTTGTGGATGAAATTGCTGATGAATTCATTGATGTTCTTGTGTCAGAAACGCGTAAATTAAAAGTCGGTGATGGCTTCCACGAAGATAATTATGTAGGTCCATTAATTCGTGAATCCCATAAAGAGCGTGTGCTAGGTTATATTAATAGCGGTGTAGCAGATGGAGCTACTTTATTAGTAGATGGTCGTAAAATTAATGAAGAAGCCCGCGAAGGGTATTTCGTTGGAGCGACAATCTTTGATGACGTAAATCAAGATATGAAAATTTGGCAAGATGAAATCTTTGCTCCGGTATTAAGTATTGTGAGAGTAAAAGATTTAGAAGAAGGGATTAAGCTTACAAACCAATCAAAATTTGCAAATGGAGCTGTTATTTATACATCAAGTGGTAAACATGCACAAACATTCCGTGATAACATTGATGCAGGAATGATTGGTGTAAACGTAAACGTTCCAGCACCGATGGCATTCTTCGCATTTGCAGGAAATAAAGCATCCTTCTATGGTGATCTTGGAACAAATGGAAAAGATGGCGTTCAATTTTATACACGTAAAAAAGTTGTGACAGAGCGCTGGTTTTAATAGATAAATAAAACATATATGTAACTTGTTACATGTACAAAAAGTACACCACTCATTAGAGAGAGGTGTACTTTTTATCGTTAACTGTTTTTTTCGAAAGCTAATTTGATACCAAATCCAATTAAAACAATGCCAGTAAGTCCTTGAATGTATCTTTGTGTAGCAGGCTTTTTCATAAAGACGCTTATTTTATCAATTAAAAATATATAAAAGGCAAACCATATCACTGTTAAAATGAGATAGGTAAGACCCATAATCAAAAACTGAACAAGCGTATTATGATTAGGCGTTAAAAATTGCGGTAAAAAGGTCAAAAAGAATACAGCGACTTTAGGATTTAAAAGGTTAGTAAGAAAACCTTGTCGGAAACAAGATGTGTTTTCATCAGCATGTTTCATCGGTAGATCATTCGTAGTTATGCTGTTTTTGTTTTTTAAAGACAAAAGTGCTTTAATGCCTAAATAGATTAGATAAATAGCACCAACATATTTGAAAATAGAAAATAGGAAAGCAGATTTAACAATAAGAGCTGAAAGACCAATTACAGCAGCTAAAGTATGAATTAAAAGAGCAATACATGTACCGAAGACTGTTTTTACACCTCCGATTTTTCCTGCGGTGAGTGTATTTTTTGTAGCCATTGCAGTATCGGGACCAGGTAAAATAATAAGACAAATAGACATGATAATAAAAAGAAAATAGTTTTCCATAATCACTCCGCCTTTCTTTATGTAATTTTTCGAAAATTAAATTTAAATTAGTTTAACACAATTTAATTAGAAGTGGAAATGGTTTTTCGTTTACAGCGAAGATACATATGTAAAAGGCTAGATGAAGAAGCAAACAGAGTGCTTTCATCTAGCCTTTTTATCCCGCTATTTACGGGCAGTAATACTGCCCGTAAAGGCTCGATTGGTTCAACTAATAATCCGTGGGGATGAAGAAAACCCCCACGGATTAAAGTTTCACTTTATTATGCATTAAGTAGATTGAAGAAGCGATTTACCTCTTCATCTGAAACATCACTTAATTGTTTATATTTATATTGTGGATTTTGATCTTTGTCGACTACGACTGAACGTACTCCTTCAAAGAAATCTTCGTGTCTCATGAAATTTTTAGCGAGTATGAGATCTGTTGCAAAGCATTCTTCTATGGATTTGTTTTTTCCATCACTTAATTGTTTTAATGTTACTTTTAATGAAAATGGAGATTTTGATAGTAATGTTTCTCTCGTTTTTAAAGCAAAGGCCCCATTATCTTTTTCTAATGAGTGGATGATCTCTTCAATTGTATGGAATGAAAAATGTTTATCAATTTCTTCTAATAAGGAAGCAAGTTCACTTTCTGTATTAGGAGTAGTTGCAAATTTATGAATGATTTCTTTTAAAGTAGTATGTACATCTTGACCGTTCCAGTTAACATTTTCAATTTCTGTAAGGAAAACAGGTAATGTATCAGATGTCATATAATAATCAGCAGCACTTATATACAATACATCAGCAGCCTGTAACACAGATGCTGTTAAAGCGACATAACGACCAGTTTGTCCGGGCGCTTTATTTAAGAAATAAGCGGCACCGACATCTGGGAAAAATCCAATGTTCATTTCAGGCATTGCCCATTTTGTGCGCTCTGTTACAATTCTATGTTTTGCACCATTCGTAAGGCCGACGCCACCACCCATTACAATTCCATCTAGACAAGCGATAATTGGTTTTGAGTATTGATAAATAAACGTATCGATTTCGTATTCTTCTTCAAAAAACTGTTCCGCATGTTGTAATGCAGCTTCATTAGAGCGTGCTTCATATAATGTTTTAATATCACCACCAGCGCAAAATCCTTTTGTACCAGCACCTTTTAAAACGATAATTGCAATGCGGTCATCTTCTTCCCATTCTTTTAGTTTTTGACCAATCGGTTTTAACATATCATAAGATAAAGAATTAAGTGCCTTCGGACGGTTTAAAGTGATTGATGCAACGCCGTTTTCATTAATGGAAAATAAAACATTTTCAGTCATTTTGAATCCTCCTCTTATATATCTTCTCGTTCTTATTTCTCGATAAAAGCTGAAATGTCCTTTATAATTTATTTAATATTGCAAGTAACGTGCCAGTTTTAATGTCTGTAATGAAAAAGAAATATCGGGAATAAAGTGTCTAACTGTCTAAACAAGTGTACATTTAGACATAATACTAGGATTTTTTTAGCATATTGCCATATTTTGACGAGTTATATTTGCAGGATTCTAACATATGAAAAGGAATATTACAACATTAATCATTGAGAGTGTATATATGTATGACCCCGTCGCTTGGAAGAAAATATATAAATCTATTTTAATTTTTCGACATCTAAATCCCTGTTATGCAAAATAAAAAGTAACCTACACTGGTTTGCTTTTACTTCACATGTGGCAGAAACAGGCCCTGACCGCTTCTATGCATGGCCAGATGCTCTCTCCCACCTAAAAAAAGGGTTTTTTATGTCGTTTTTTTAATTGATGTATATAGTTGAATGTAGATAAGAATCATATTTTATTATATTCGCTGAATTATCAAACTTTTAACAACGCGCGAGTTTGTATATAATAAGGAATAGAGAAAGGGGAGATCGGAATGCCAGGGCCATTGCTATTATCGGTTATTATTTTGTCTTCTCTCATGATAGGAATTACACAGTATTTTCATCATACAGATACGACAGAAGAAATTAAAGATAAAGTACGTCTCGTATTTCCGGTTTTTATATTATCTATTTCACTTTGTTTTATTTTAAATAAAGATGGGTATATTGTGGCCGTATTTTCATTTTTGATAGCGATTATTTTAATCACTGTATTGTACTATATAATGAAAGATTATTTACAAAAATAAGAGTGCCGGAAAGGGCATTTTTATTTTTGTAAATACTATTAATTTCACATACCGTATTGAAATAAGAAAAATTAAAAAAGCAAATGAATAGAAATGTATATTCTTCATCATGTATTTACTTGTCAATCTAGGATAGCCACTATACTATTAAAGTGTAGAGAATAGAGAAAAAGGGGTTGTATCTATATGAAATTTGAGATGCACACAAAGATTATTTCAAATGAAAAAGAAACGAGATTACATATAGAAGAAAATGTATTTCAATTAATTTTAGATGGTTATCACTTATTTGCTGTGAATGAAATGTTGCCTTTATATAAATCAGATCAAGAAAGAATAGGTAGTGTAATCGTTCAAAAGTTAGAGTGGGAAAATGAGAAAACGACGCTTAACTATCAACTAGTTTCATTACAGTCAGTGAATTAAAAGAGAGAAAGGAAGGAAAAGATGAAGTTTTTTCATACAGCGGATTGGCATTTAGGAAAACTTGTTCACGGTGTATATATGACGGAAGATCAACGAATTGTTTTAGATCAGTTCGTTCAAGCTGTGGAAGAAGAAAGACCAGATGCCGTAATTATTGCAGGTGATTTATACGACCGAGCAATCCCTCCAACAGAAGCAGTAGACTTATTAAATGATGTATTACAAAAAATAGTAATAGATTTACAAACGCCGGTAATCGCCGTAGCGGGGAATCATGATAGTCCAGATCGCATTCATTTTGGCAGTAGTTTAATGAAGAAACAAGGGTTACATATTGTTGGACAATTTCAATTTCCTTATAAACCAGTTGTTTTACATGATGAATATGGGGAAGTGCATTTTCATTTAGTTCCATATGCCGATCCAAGTATTGTCAGACATGTTATGAAAAATGAAGATATTCGCTCACATGATGATGCGATGCGTATTTTCATGAATGAACTTTCAGAGACAATGAATCAAGAAGCAAGACATGTATTTGTAGGACATGCATTTGTTACTTCTTCAGGTGAAGCAGAAGAAAATACGAGTGATGCAGAACGTCCGCTTTCAATCGGCGGTGCTGAATACGTGAACAGCCATTATTTTGACAAGTTTCATTACACAGCGCTTGGTCATTTACATCAAGCGCATTTTGTACGTAATGAAACAATTCGTTATTCAGGATCACCACTTGCGTATTCTATTTCTGAAGAACGGCATAAAAAAGGATACTACGTTGTTGAACTAGACGAAGCGGGGCAAACGACAATAGAAAAACGTTTATTTATACCTCGTCGTCAAATGCGAACAGTAGAAGCGAAAATAGATGATTTATTGCAGCATCCAACAAGTGAAGATTATGTTTTCGTCAAATTATTAGATGAAAATCCCGTACTGCAGCCGATGGAAAAAATTCGTTCTGTATATCCGAATGCAATGCATGTTGAACGCTCTATTCAAAGACGAGAATTTACAGAAGCAAATGAAGTTACTGTTTCTAGACATAAAACAGATGACTTATCTCTTTTGAAAGCTTTTTATAAAGAAATGAAGGGCTCAAATTTATCAGAAGAGAAAGAACGTCTTTTCTTAGAAGTATTACAAACAGTGCAGGAACAGGAAGGTGAACGAGGATGAGACCACTTCAGCTTATTATGACAGCGTTTGGTCCCTATAAACAGCGAGAGGTCATTGATTTTAGTGATCTAGGAGATCATCGTATTTTTGCTATTTCAGGAAATACAGGAGCAGGGAAGACGACGATATTCGATGCGATTTGTTATGTATTATATGGAGAAGCGAGTGGAGAAGAACGTAGTGATACGAGTATGCTTCGCAGCCAATTTGCTGATGATAATGTATATACGAGTGTAGAATTAACCTTTCAATTGAAAGGAAAACAATATGAAATAAAGCGGCAGCTGGGTCATAAAAAGCAAGGAAATAAAACAGTTACAGGGCATGCTGTTGAATTATATGAAGTGATAGGTGATGAGAAGGTTCCATGTGTAGACCGTTTTCATGTGACGGATGTGAACAAAAAGGTCGAAGAGCTAATTGGACTTAGCAAACATCAATTTAGTCAAATTGTTATGCTTCCACAAGGAGAGTTTCGAAAACTATTAACATCTGAAACAGAAAATAAAGAAGAAATCTTACGCCGTATTTTTAAAACAGATCGTTATAAATTAATGCGTGAATTATTAGATCAAAAACGGAAACAGTGGAAAGAGGTCTTACAAGAAAAGCAAAAAGAAAGAGAACTGCATTTTCGTAATGTCTTTAAATTACCGGTTCGAGACGGTTCGTTATTAGAGATATTGGTGCAGCAGGAACATGTGAATACGCATCAAGTAGTCGAAGCGCTTGAACAAGAAACGAATTGCTATGAAGCAGAAGTTGAACAATTGCAAACGCAGCAAGCATTACAAACGCAGCAATTAAAAGAAGTAGAAGTTCATTTTCATGCAGCGAAATCTATTAATGAAAAGTTTCAAGCCCTGCAGCAAAAAGAAGAACAACAAACAGCCCTACAAGCAAATCGAGAACAAATAGAAACAGAGGAACAACGCTTTAAACGTGCAGAACAAGCGAAACGATTATTGCCGTTTGAACAATGGTATGAAGAAGCGGTGCAAAGCAAGCAGAATGCGGAGCAATTACTGAAACAAATATCTGTTAAGAGAGAAAAGACAGCTGAAGCCTTTGGACTTGCACAGGAGAAATATGAAGAAGTAAAGAGCAAAGAACCTGTACGTGAAGAAGGGAAGAAACATGTACAAAGATTAGAAGAATTACAGCCGATCATCGCTTCATTAGCAGAGAAAAAATCAAAATTGCAAAAGGCAGAACTTCAAAGTGAGAAATTGAAAGAAGTCATTCGTAAGTTTGAGCAACAGCTGGAAGGACAGATGTCACAAAAACAACAAATAGCTGGAGAACTACAGCAGTTAGAAGTAGCACTTGAGCAATATGTAGTAAAAGTAGAAGAACTAACAAATATGCGAGAAGATGCCAAAGTACTAAAGCAAGCATATGACGTTTGGCAAGAAAAACAAAAGTATGAACAGGAAAAAGAAACTGCATCTCAAAGGATGGGAGTCGCAGTTAAAGCGTATGAAGATATGGAACGCCGCTGGCTAAATGAACAAGCTGGAGTGTTAGCTCTTCATCTTCATGACGGAGAATCTTGCCCGGTATGTGGTAGCACGACTCATCCAAAGAAAGCTACGGAACGAGGAGATTCCATCGATGAAAAACAATTAAATGAGCTAAGAGAAACTAAAAACGTTGCTGAAAAACTAAATGTTAAATTGGAAGAAAAATGTAATTTCTATCGCCTGCAATATGAACAAGTGATAGAAGAAGTTATAAAACGTGGTTATCGCTCAGAAGAATTAGTTGAAACATATCGCGCATTGGTGCAAAAAGGAAAGCAGCTAGCAGCCGAGGTAAGCACATTAAAAGCAAGTGAAGAAACACGTAAACAATTCGCATCAAATCTTAAAGGGTTAGAAGTACAAATAGAAGAGTTACAGAAGCAAAAACGTGAAGCTGAAGCGATGCAGCACCGCACTGAAATGGAGTGTATGCAGCTTCGTACGTCGTATGAACATGACCAGCAGAGCATACCTGGGAATTTGCAAACATTAGAAGCTTGGAAACAGCAGTTTGACAATGCTGTTATGGAAATGCGCTATATGGAAGATGAGTGGAAAAAAGTGCAAGAAGCTTATCAACATTGGCAAAATGAAAATATACGGGTACAAGCTGAGTATGATGGGGCTGTGAAACAAGTAAGCGGTGCAAAAGAGAAACAGGACGAGACTTTTGTACGATTTACGAAAGAGCTTGAACAAGGCGGTTTTGTGGACCAAAACGCATATAAAGAGGCGAAACGAACGGATGCAGAAATAGAAGAATTACAACAAAAAATTCAAAGCTACTATTCATCCCTTGAAGTATTAGAAAAACAAATTGAAGAATTAACAAATGAATTACGTGATAAAGAATGGACAGATATCACGTCGCTAGAAGAACAAATGAAAGAGTTAGAGATTCAGCTTGATATTACAAAAGAAAAACGTCAGCGTGCACAAAATGCAGTTGCATATATTTCTGATTTACATGAAAATATTAGACGAATTGATGAACAAATTCATGAAGAAGAAAAAGCTTTCCAAGAACTTGTTGATTTATATGAAGTCATGAAAGGGGATAACGAAAGCCGTATTTCCTTTGAACGTTACATTTTAATTGAGTATCTAGAACAAATTGTTCAAATTGCTAACGAAAGACTTCGCAAATTATCAAACGGACAATTTTATTTAAAACGAAGTGAACGAGTTGAAAAACGAAATCGTCAAAGTGGATTAGGATTAGATGTATATGATGCATACACAGGTCAAACACGTGATGTAAAAACATTGTCCGGCGGAGAGAAATTTAATGCTTCGCTTTGTCTAGCACTTGGTATGGCAGACGTAATCCAGGCTTATGAAGGCGGTATTTCTATTGAAACCATGTTTATCGATGAAGGATTTGGGTCATTAGACGAAGAGTCATTAACAAAAGCAGTCGATGCATTAATAGACTTACAAAAGTCAGGACGATTTATCGGGGTTATTTCGCACGTACAAGAGTTGAAAAATGCAATGCCAGCTGTACTAGAAGTAACAAAACAGAAGGACGGTTGTAGTCAGACTCGGTTTGTGGTGAAATAGTGATTCAAATCAACGAATTTTAGTCAGTGGTCACATTTTTCGAACACCTCATCAAGCTTTTCTGCTACTGCATGAGCATAGATATTTAGTGTGGTCTGGATTTGTGAATGCCCCAAACGCTCAGATAGTAGCTTGATGTTTACATTTTGTTGTATCAGCATCGTAGCATGACTATGCCTTAAATCGTGGAATCTTGTCCGAGGCAATCTGAGTTTTTCAGTAATATTATGAAATGACCTGTGGATGCTACGTTGATCTAAAGGTTTACCAAATTTTGAAGGGAGAACTAAATCTATATAGTCATTACCAATTTTAGATTTTTTATAAATTGTCTATGAGATTTTAGTTCTTCCATCAAAATATTTGGAATGTGTAGTCAGTGCGACTATAACGACCTTTTGTTTTAAAGAGGTAACATCTCGTCTACATCAACTTCTGTTTCATGTCTCCTCACATAAGCATACATATTACATACTTCATTATCCTTCACAGCTTTCAATACCCCGTCTAACTCAACTAAGCTTTCGTTTTTGTAATGTTCTAATACTTTGTATCCATCCTTCTTCAACTTTGAAGCTTCTTTAGATAACACATCTAAAACATATGTCATAGCTCCACTGCTACTATAACCATTTACTACATACTGATCAACTAACTCCATCTGACCATTCTTTTCTCGCATAACAGAAGCAACAACTACATTTTTCATATAAACACTCCTACTACATAATATTTTCGTATTCTTTATTAATAATAAAAACCTATTATCTGCATAATAACATTTAGTGAACTTTAATACATCTTCTCATTTATTGAAATAAAAAGCCGACCAGTTTGTTTTTGTTCACCATTTACTATATTGGCATTAAAATACACTTTAATGATATTATATTAATATATGAATTTAAGGGAGGTAAATGAAAATGTCAGATAATAATACTCAAAATGAACTGCAATTAATTCAGAGGAACTTTGAGAATCGAGTTTCTAACACAGCATTAGAATTAGCTAAAGCAGAATCTAAGTTACCTATGGATCAGTCAATTATAGAAGCAGTTGAAAAGGGAATCAGTGTAGATACAGTGGAACTTTCAAAGAAAGTGGAACAAATGTTAGATATCGATGAAAAACAATCAAATGAGCAAATAGCTATTAAATTATTAGAAGATATTTCTTCACATAGTGACAGCAAATTTATGCGAAAATTAGCATCAAGTATGTTAAAAGAGAAATGGTGGGAGAAATAATGTTAAAGAAAATAACGAGCTTTATTTTTAAATTACTTAATAAAATATTGAGTAATGATAAAGTAAAGAAAATATTATGGGAACTATTGATGGAGATTATCGAGATTACAAGGAAAAGCTGGAAAGAAAATAAGAAAAAGGAAGCGTAGAATAAGCAAGTAGTATACATATAAGAAAAGACCGCCTATTACGGGCGGCTTCTTTGCGTTTATTTCGCTAGTTTATCCATTACGTCTTTATATTTTGCGAATTCTTCGTCTTTCATCTCGCCATTCATTTGTAAAAGGAAGTTACCCTTTGCGTATGTATGCGAGAATAGCATAGGAGCACTGTTTCCTAGCTCATCGTAGTATTTCTTTGCCTTCTCTAAGTCTTCTTTTTTAGTAAACTCAAATAGTCTTCCGCCGTTATCTTCGCCGAGAGCTGGCACCAAGATGCGTTTACCTTCTTTACGCGTGTTACCGAACTCCTTCTGCGGTAAATCAGTTGGATTTTCAGCTTGTAATCCAGCGTTTTTAAATTCAGTGATAATAGAATCTACAGTTACCTTTGTTTCTTTCTTTTCTTTTTTCGCTTCTTGCTTCGGCTCAGCGGATGATTTTTCGCCACCACTACCACATGCAGTTAGAGAAGCTAGCGATAAACATAATGCCCCAACAATTAATACCTTTTTCACGTTAAATCCTCCCTAAAATATATTACGCATTTAATTATAACAATAAATGTATATATTTTCCTGGAGATATTTTAAAAAGTATCGTTTTCATCATATGTATTTCTCATAGTTCCCTAAGTGGGTCTCCGTTGCTCTAACTCCAATTATTTAATGCTATTTTCGAAAGAATTGTTACTATCTTGACCATACTGATAAAAGGTTGACTTTCAACTAGTACATTGAAGTTAAAGGATGATTAACATGAAAGATGAATTAAGTATAAATATCTATTTAGATGAAACTGATACTCCGTTTTCAAGATATTATAGCTCAGAAGATGTTCACTTAAGCTCTGACCTTGAAGATTTCATTTTGTCAAAGCTACACAGTGGTAAAAGAAAGGAAGTAGAAATATTTTTTTTAGGTCAGAATGATTTTGACGAAAAGTCACTGAAGACTGCCACATTTAACACTTTTTCTAACTTCTTGAATGAAGAGGAATATACATATGTTAGAAATGTTAAAAAGGCTATTATTTTGTTTGTGCTTGGTATTATTGTTGGGGTGATATTCTTGAAGCTTTCAAGTAATCATGCCTATATTTCAGGAGTATTAAGCATTGTGAGTTGGGTTTTTATTTGGTCAGGTACAGAGGTTTATTTTTTTGAAAATCAGCAAATCAAAAAAAATATTAGAAAATGTAAGAACATTCTAGATGCTAATGTGCACAAAAAATAGGAGGTTTAGTTCAATAAAACATACAAAAGGGAGAAGGATTTTGTCCTTTTTCTTTTGCTTGCTAACAAAGCCCTATAAAAAGGTGAATGCAAGATTCCTTTTTATAGTGAAAAATATAAATTTTAGAATTCTGTGATAGTATGTAATAAGAAGGAGGGGGGAAAGTATGAAAAGGAAAGTCTATAGTCCTAAAGCATATAGAGCTGTATCTGTAAGCTATATAGGACTTGCAATAACTATTTTTGCTATGTTTATGTTTAATTTTCTAACGAAAGGAGATTATTCTCTTATTTTGGGTATAATCCCCATAATCATAGCTTCCTTATTTGTTGGGGTTTATTATCATAAATTAAGCATAAATACTAAGGAAACATAAAATCATTCATTAAGAAACATAATCCAACGCCTCTAAAGATAGAGGCGTTTTTTATATAGAAGGACAGATTCCTTGATTAAAAATGAGCATTAGATGAGATAAGGTTTACAGTGGTTAATGGGAAAAATATAATAAATTTAAAACAAGAGTCGATATAGTATTTGTAAAAATAAAAGAGACTAGCAAGCTGCCAGTCTCTTTTATTGTGCTATAGAACGGAATTAATGTACATCTTTCATAATATATCTTTTCTTATTTTACAGCTTCTTTTAGTTCTTTCCCTGCTTTAAATGCAGGAACTTTCCCAGCTGCAATTTGGATTTCTTCACCTGTTTGAGGATTTCGCCCTGTACGAGCTGCTCTTTCACGCACTTCAAACGTTCCGAATCCGATAAGCTGTACTTTGTCACCAGTTTGTAAAGCATTCGTAATTGTATCAAATACAGATTGGACAGCTGCTGAAGCTTCCTTTTGTGAGATATCGGCTGTTTGGGCCACATTTTTAATTAATTCAGTTTTGTTCATTCTTTTCACCTCATAATAAATTATTTTACATGGGTCTGGTAGTATAATGAATAATAGAATAAAGCATGATTCGCTCATATAACAAATTGGTAGAATTACATTGTTACTTAATTTCGGTGAAAGAGGTTAAATCCCTGCAAAATATGGAGGAATTTATTTTCGTTGTATGAGAAGGGCGATATATAAAATTGAGGAGGAGTTCATAATTATGATTATGCGTACCAAAAAGGAAGAATTAATACTAATTCGACAACATGATCATGGATTTCTAGCAGGGGAGATTGCAAAAAATATGAAAGGGGATTTATTTGAGGGTGGATTCTATTTAAAAGAGTGTATTGCTGCGATTTATGAGCATGATAGGGGCTGGATTGGTTTAGATAAAACGCCCATTTGGAATGACGCTAGGGGTGTACCATATACTTTTATGGATTGTCCGAGTTCGTTACGCTTTGTTTTTTATACTTTAGGGCTTAACGAGATTGAAAATTCAAACCCTTATGGTGCTGTACTTTGCAGTAAGCATTTTATATCATTTCCTCTTAATCAAGAAGATAAGGAAATGGTGGAATTTTATAAGCAGGAATTGAATCGTCAAAAGAGAATTTTGAAAACGCTAACAAAAGAACAGCATACTATGTTTGATATGCACTATAAACTCTTGAAATTTTGTGATGAGTTATCATTATATGCTTGTATGAATGAACCTGGTGTAAAGAAACTAGAAGAAGTGGATTTATTTAAAAAAGGATTTGAAGGAACTGAAGTGTTCAATAGAGATATAAATAAACCATTACAAGCTAAATGGATAGATAAGAAAAAAATTCAAATTACGCCATTTCCTTTTGAGACAGAATTTAAAGCATACGTAAGATACAAATCTATAAAAAAGAAAACGATAGAAAAAATAGGGATTGTTAAAGCCGATGAACAAGAGGGATTTCAGAAACAAGAATTATATTTTGTAAGGTGAAAAGTAGTTGTGAAAGAAGGAGCATCAATAGAAAGAATAGAAGCTTACTATTTGAATGTATAAGTAAAGCTATATGGGGGGAAGTGAGAATATGCAGAAGGAATATTTTAGTGAACATTTTGAAGTTGAAAAATTAGAAGATGGTATTTATGTTGCCATTGCGAAAGAAGGGGGTGGCTCCTTAGCTAATGCAGGTTTTATTGATATGGGGAATCAGACCATCATTTTTGATACATTTCAAACACAACAAGCAGCAGTGGATTTAAAAAAGGTAGCAGAAGAAATAACGAGACATTCTATATCGTGGGTTATTAATAGCCACTGGCATGGAGACCATATTCGGGGAAATCAAGTCTTTGAAAGTTGTAATATCATATCTAGTCATAAAACATATGAGCAAATGGCAGAAATTCATCCTTCCAGAATTGATAAACAAAAACAAGACATAGAAGGTTTACATAAATATATACATTCCCTACAAGATCAATTTAATCAAACAAATGATGAAGACTTACGAAAACAAATTTTATTATTTTAAGCGAGAAGACCCCCGCCTCAAGCGCGAAAGCGGTAGGCGGGGGTCTTCTCGCTATTTTTTGTTTTTTTAACAATTAACTTGAAACATATGTTCTTATTTGGTATATTTTCCATATACCAAATAAGAAGGGAGCGTGTCCAATGAAAAAAGCGTATTTTTCAAATCGAATTTATAAGAGCGGATTACATCCAAAATATGTGGAAGCCATAGGATATACTCTTTTCATATGGAATCGTGCCAAACATTCTGCCTTTCAAACACAAGTATTAGAAAAGCGTTCGGGTACTTCTAAACGCTCTCAAAGTGTGCATATGACTATCAAATCACGTTTTTCCCTGAATGACTATTATGCAAATAGTGCTGTACAGGAAGCAAATGCCCTCCTTTCTTCCCAGACAGAATTACAGAAATTATACATAGAGAATAAAAAAGAACAAATTCATGCGGTGAAGAAGAAAATCAAACAAACGAAATCCAACTTGACTGTATTACGTAAAATAAAACAATCTTTCATCATGGGAAAGCCAACGTTTAACAAAACATCAAAAGAACAACAAATGGGACGATATTTTGTGGTTCAATTTAAAAAGCGAACGGACCTCTACTATTATGCCTACCAATTTGAGCACACTTATATAGATCCGGAAATCAAACATTTGCAATCGAAGCTAAGGAAGTTTAGATTTCGATTCGATCGATTACAAAAACAACTCGATAGCTTAACAAATAAAGTTTCTTCAGCTGTCTTTGGAAGTAAGAAATTATTTCAAGCACAACATACTGTAGAAAAGTATAAGGAAGATCATCAGCTTTGGAAACATGATTTTACACAAGCTCGTTATCAAAACATGTTGATTTCAGGTCGAAAAGATGCGAAATCAGGAAACTTTGTTTTTACCTACAATCCAGACATACAATCTCTTCGCTTCATCACACCAAATGGCATAACCATTGAAATCTCTCATCTTACCTTTCCTTATGGACAAAACCAAGTAAATCATGCGGTTCAAACACAATGGGACTGTACAAATAAAAAGAAAGCTGGAAAACCGATTGGTTGGGCAATAGAAGACCATGGTGCGTACTATATTTTTAAATGCGTAATCGATGGGGAGGAAAATTCCCATCAAAACTTCAGTAAATCCGACGGTGTCATTGGGGTAGACTGCAATGTTGACCATTTTGCATGGGCAAATATCAATAAAAAAGGACAACTTATCAAAATAGGTACATTCTCCTTTGATCTAGAAGGAAAGACATCCGGACAAATCACGAAAATCATCGAAGCAGAAACGATTGCATTAGTAGATGTAGCTGTAAAAACAAAGAAACCCCTTGTAGTTGAAACATTAAAGCTAACAAAAGCAAAGGTGAAGAACCCATATGGCAACAAAAAAGCAAACCGGATCATCAGCATGTTTGCCTATCGAAAAATGATTTCAGCTATTCAAAGTCGGGCTAAGAAAATGGGTGTCGCTGTATGTGAGGTGAATCCAGCGTACACTTCTCAAATCGGTAAAATGAAATATATGAAACGCTTTGGTATTAGTATTCATCAAGCAGCATCTTATGTCATTGCCAGAAGAGCAATGGGCTTTAAAGAAAAACTTCCACCCGTGTTGCATTCTCTACTACCGGAGAAGATGGTAGGTCTACATCACTGGGCGCAGTGGAAGTATTGGTCTAGAATCCTATCTGATTTGCGCGTTCATGCCTTCTATCAGATGGAGTTTTCGAATGACGACAAGATTCGTTCCATCAACGAACTTTTTCCTCCCGGTGCTCTTACAGACTGGGAGGAAAAAGGTTTGTCTCAGTTTGAAAACAGAAGAATCATACTTTGTTGAATGGGTATGGTCGGCTAAGTGTTTTGTCTTAGTTGTCCCTATGGGGAATCCCCTTCCTTAAACATTCCTTAGAATGTTAGGTAGGGGTAGTTCAATATTCACGATAACAATCCGAGCTCTTTTGCATGTATTGGAGGAAGACTTAATTGTTGAACGAAAAATAAATGAAGTGGGATGTTCTCTTTTATTTCAACCCATTCGTGATAACAGGAAAATAATGCTTGAATATCATTATTAAAATATTGTTCTACTAGTATACGAATCAATTTCGTACTTCGCCAATAATCATAAAAAGCTCCCGCATATAATCCATTTTCCGCAGACTTGCCGAACTCATTTAAAGGGTAATTACTAAATTCAGCTTGATATATGTTAATTAATTCATCTTCTACCTGCATAATTGTTTTAAATTGTTCATGTGACATCATTAGTTTTCTTGGCAAATAAAAGCATACGCCTTCTTCAAACCACATCGATTCTTCATCAATTTCATCAAAATCGCTATGGAATTCTTCAGCGTGATGTACAAATTCATGTGCAGCAATAGTTGCGATGTCGAGTATATTAAGTTGCTTATAATATTGCTGAGCTTTTTCAAGTTCTTTTCCGTCAGTCACAGATAAATAGATATTTTTCCATACATCAATAAGTGGTGTAATATGAATTAAATCACGTGAAGTGTAAGCTGGCATAGGAATATTTGAATAAACTTGTGTTGCAGATTCTAAATCGTGAAATACGATTCCCTTTGGTGGCGAGAGGATTGTAACCTTTTCTTGCAATAAAGGTATGAAGCTTTGTAATTCGTTTAGTAGTTTCAAACCTTCTGCTTCAATCTTTTGAATATGAGTTGAATCAGTTACTGAGAATGCGAGTTTCATTTTTAACATACTCCTTTTATTGGGTTATTTAATAAGTATGTTACAAGTGTAACACGATTAGGATATTTTTTTAGTTTCTATTCTGAATCTTTTGACTGTAAATCAATTTCTCTATAACATGGAAATAACACTTTATAGAGAAATGAGCTGATCGATTGTCAATTATTAAGAAAACAGGTTGTTTTTGCCCTATAGATGATACTGGATATATAATTTTATTATGTAAACAAATAGGTTCCATTTTTTAAGTTGTAGGTGAAGAAGTAACAAGCATTGCAAGAGGGACATGGAATGTATAGTAAGGGGGAGCAGCATGTTATTAAAAATGATATTTTGTCAGGTAGAAAAAGAGAAAAAGGGTTTGTTTTCAGAGGCGCAAGAGAAATGGAGAGGTTTACAAAATCTAGAGGGATTTCATGGACAATTTGGAGGCTGGAATGAAGATGAGGCCTGTGTATTTACTGTATGGGAAAACATGAATACATATCAAAAATTCATGAATGAAATGCATGATCCAATTTTTCATAATAGTAATCAAAAGGATACGTATTTATCTTGTAAAATAGAGTTATTTCAAACGTTATTTGATATGAAAGCTACTCCATTTACGAATGCACTTGCAAAAAATCTATTTGTCAGAGTAGCAGTTTGTGATGTGAAAAGAGGCAGGGAAGAGAACTTTTTACATATACAAGAAACAATTTGGAATAAAGGAATGGAAAAATCAGAAGGAATGTTAGGCGGCGTTGTGGGAAGATCTCTTAAAAACGCCAATCGCTATGTCGTCCTTTCTTTTTGGGAGAATGAAATGTCACATCAGCGTTATGTGGAAGGAATTTTTCCTGGATTATATGAGTTAGCTAATGTAACCGAGGATGTTGAAAATATAAATGGAAAGCAAATTGCGTGTATAAAAGAATGGTCTGTATATTAATTATAAAAAAAGTGAATAAATGATGTATATCTAGGATAAATGATTTTAGTAGTTATAGTTGTATGAAGTGTTAGTTTAAAAGTAGAAGGCATGCAGTGAATGTCTTATTGATATGTAGTTCAATAAGACGAATTCTTTTCTTTTAAACATGAAAATTATAGAAGACGTCAGATACCCTTTCATGTTAATATATTTAAGTTATATTAGGAGGCTTACCCTTTTGTTATTGTACGGTAGAAGCAGTGTGAGCTTGAAATTTTTAAAGAAAAGGATGTGCCTAACTTGCGTATAAATAAATTTATTAGTGAATCTGGAAAAGCATCTAGACGCGGAGCAGATAAGTTAATTAATGAAAGAAGAGTAATTATTAACGGAAAAGTTGCAAAAATAGGTGACCAAGTACAACCAGGTGATGACGTGCGAGTAAATGGAGAGCAGCTTCGAATTGCTCGAGACCATGTGTATATTGCTTTAAATAAACCAGTAGGTATTACATGTACAAGTGAAAAGGCAGTTAAAGGTAACATTATCGATTTAGTGAATCATCCTTTACGCATTCATCACGTTGGACGTCTTGATAAAGATTCAGACGGTTTAATTTTGTTAACGAATGATGGCGATATTATTAATGAAATTTTACGTGCTGAAAATAAACATGAAAAAGAATATATTGTTTCAGTAGATAAACCGATTACGCCTGAATTTTTAAAACAAATGGCAGCGGGTGTTAAAATCTTAGGAACAAAAACACTTCCTTGTGAAATAACACAGTTATCAAAATATGAATTCCAAATTATTTTAACACAAGGATTGAATCGCCAAATTCGTCGTATGTGTGAAGCTTTAGGTTATCAAGTTTACACATTAAAACGTACGCGAATTATGAATATCCAGTTGAATAATTTACCAGTTGGACAGTGGAGAGATTTAACGAAGAAAGAGAAAAAAAGATTATTTGCAGACTTAAACTACGAACCACAAGATTGGTAAAAAAGATAGGGGAAATCAAAAAACATGAAAATTGTTTTTGGTTTCCCTTTTTTGATTGAACAAAAAATATTTTTTAACACTTGCAAAAATAAATGGAATAGGATATATTAAATAATAATTAATGGATGTTATTATAAAAAGCAAAGAAAAGGACACGAGTTATTTTAAACGGTTGTACAGAGAGGGAAGGAATGCTGAGAACTTCCTAACGCAGTGAAATAACTTACCACCTTAGAGCTGCACTGGGGAAATCATAGTATCTAGTGCCGTGTAAGCGACGTTACCGCAAAAGAAGCCATTGTATGTTTTAGTATGATGGGAATCTGGGTGGAACCACGGATATAAGCATATTCGTCCCTATTATTAGGGATGAGTATGCTTTTTTGTTTTTTAATTTCATTTCATGATAAGCAAAGAAAAGGACACGAGTTATTTTAAACGGTTATACAGAGAAGGAAGAAAATGCTGAGAACTTCCTAACGCAGTGAAATAACTTACCACCTTAGAGCTGCACTGGGGAAATCATAGTATCTAGTGCCGTGTAAGCGACGTTACCGTAAAAGAAGCCATTGTATGTTTTAGTATGATGGGAATCTGGGTGGAACCACGGATATAAGCATATTCGTCCCTATTATTAGGGATGAGTATGCTTTTTTGTTTTTTAATTTCATTTCATGATAAGCAAAGAAAAGGACACGAGTTATTTTAAACGGTTATACAGAGAAGGAAGAAAATGCTGAGAACTTCCTAGCGCAGTGAAATAACTTACCACCTTAGAGCTGTACTGGGGAAATCATAGTATCTAGTGCCGTGTAAGCGACGTTACCGCAAAAGAAGCCATTGTATGTTTTAGTATGATGGGAATCTGGGTGGAACCACGGATATAAGCATATTCGTCCCTATTATTAGGGATGAGTATGCTTTTTTGTTTTTTAATTTCATTTCATGATAAGCAAAGAAAAGGACACGAGTTATTTTAAACGGTTATACAGAGAAGGAAGAAAATGCTGAGAACTTCCTAGCGCAGTGAAATAACTTACCACCTTAGAGCTGTACTGGGGAAATCATAGTATCTAGTGCCGTGTAAGCGACGTTACCGCAAAAGAAGCCATTGTATTTTTTTATATGATGGGAATCTGGGTGGAACCACGGGTAAAAGCACGCTCGTCCCTATTATTAGGGATGAGTGTGCTTTTTTATTTATGAAATGGAGCGATTAAAATGAGAGAACAGATGATTAAAATTATTTTTCCAGATGGAAGTGTAAAAGAATATGTAAAAGGAATTACTCTAGAAGAGATTGCGGCCTCAATTAGCCCTAGTCTAAAAAAGAAAGCAGTAGCAGGAAAGGTGAATGACCAATTATTTGATTTACGCCGAAACATCGAACAGAATGCGGAAATTCAAATTATAACTATGGATTCAGAGGAAGGAATAGAAGTTGCAAGACATACTTCTGCACATATATTAGCGCAGGCTGTTAAAAGAATATATGGTGATGTAAAACTTGGTGTAGGGCCTGTTATTGAAAATGGATTTTATTATGATATGGATCTTTCAAGTAGTATAGCGGTAGAAGACTTACCTAAAATTGAAAATGAAATGCGAAATATTATAAACGAAAACTTAAAAATAGAGCGAGTTGAAATCACTAGAAAGGAAGCGGAAAAGCTTTTTCAAGATATAAATGATGATTTAAAGTTGGAACTTTTAGAAGTGATTCCTGAGAATGAAGTTGTCACAATTTATAAACAAGGAGAATTTGTTGATTTATGCCGTGGGCCGCATTTACCGTCAACTGGCTACTTGAAAGCATTTCAATTAACACATGTTTCTGGTGCGTATTGGCGGGGGGATAGTAATAATCAAGTGCTTCAGCGTATATATGGTGTTGCATTTTCTTCTCAAAAAGAGTTAGAAAACTATTTACAGTTTGTAGAAGAAGCGGCCAAGAGAAATCACCGTAAGCTAGGGAACGAACTTGAATTATTTATGTTTTCAGAAGAAGCACCAGGGATGCCTTTTTATTTACCGAAAGGACAAATCATTCGAAATGAATTAGAGTCTTTTTTAAGAGAAATACAACAAAAATACGATTATCAAGAAGTCCGCACTCCTATTATGATGAATCAAGAGCTATGGGAAAAATCAGGACATTGGGATCATTATAAAGATAATATGTATTTTTCAGAGGTAGACCATAAAAGTTTTGCATTAAAGCCGATGAATTGTCCTGGACATATGCTTATATTTAAAAATAAACTACGCTCGTACCGGGATTTGCCAATCCGGATGTGTGAATTTGGTCAAGTACATCGCCACGAATTCAGCGGTGCATTGAACGGATTATTAAGAGTACGTACATTTTGTCAGGATGATGCACATTTATATGTAACACCTGAACAAATAGAGAGTGAAATAAAGTCAGTGTTAAAGCAAATTGATTATGTCTATAGAACATTCGGTTTTGAATATGAAATCGAACTTTCAACTAGACCGGAAGATTCCATGGGAGATGATGAGCTATGGAGCCAAGCTGAATCGGCTCTTGAAAATGTACTGAAATCATTGAATTATAACTATAAAGTGAATGAAGGGGATGGCGCATTTTACGGACCGAAAATTGATTTTCATATTAAAGATGCTTTAAAAAGAAGCCATCAATGTGGCACAATTCAGCTTGATTTCCAAATGCCAGAGAAATTTGATTTACATTATATTGACGAAAGCAATGAGAAAAGAAGACCAGTTGTGATTCACCGCGCTGTATTAGGTTCTTTTGATCGCTTCTTAGGAATATTAATTGAACACTTTGGAGGAGCATTTCCAACATGGTTGGCTCCCGTTCAAGTAAAGGTAATTCCTGTTTCCACTTTAGTACATGAACAATATACAAAAGAAATTGAAGAAAAGTTAAAACGGGCTGGTATTCGCGTCGAACGAGATATGCGTAGTGAAAAACTAGGTTATAAAATACGAGAAGCACAGCTGAAAAAGATTCCGTACATCCTTGTCATTGGAGATAAAGAAATGGAGAATGGATCTGTAAATGTACGTAAACATGGAGAAGAGAAATCTGAAGTTGTTTCACTAGATAAATTTATGGAAAGCGTACAGGATGAAATTTATAATAAAGGTTCTAAATAACAAATAGTAAATGTTGCTGCACACCACCTTTCATAAGTGGTGTGCTTTTTACTGCAATAAAAAATGACTTACAGTCGTTCTTTGAATCGATAGAGTAATGGAAGGGAAAGATTGGATGCTGGTCGAATAAATATGTTATGACTTCCGAGAAATGACTGAATACAAAACATTTTGTCGAAAGAAAGGGTATCGAATATGAAAGAAATGCTACAGTTATTTCGTAACAAAATTTATGCAAGATTTTTTCTAGCAAATATTTTAGAGCGGCTTGGTTCTATGATCGCAGGAATATCTTTAATGTTTTATTTGTTAGATCAATATGGGAAACAGCCTATTTACGCAACGACAACACAGATTATGATGGCATTACCTTCACTTGTTTTTTTCTTAATGGTGGGTACAGTAGTGGATCGGTTTGATCGACAGCGTATTTGTACGATAAGTAATATATGTTGCTCTCTCTGTAATATTGGAATTCTAATTTCGCTTTATTACGGAATAATCATACTTGTATTTATCTCTCTATTTTTGGAAAATGCTTGTATTCAGTTTTTCTCTCCATCGGAGCAAGCGATGATACAAGGCGTTGTTCATTCTGATCAATATGGTGCAGCAGCAGGAATTAACCAAATGGTAAATAGTTTGTATGCTTTATTTGGAGTAGGGATAGCGACAATGGTGTACTGGACGTTTGGAATTTACGGCAGTATTCTAGTGAATACTTTAACGTTTATGGCAAGTGGTCTTTTAATTCAAACCATTTCAATTCAGGAGAGCGTACGGTTACCGAACGGTAGAACAGAGTGGAAACAAGTGAACATTAAGATGTTATTGACGGAATTTAAAGAAGGATTGCGGTATATTTATCAAAACGATACGCTTAAAAAGCTACTTCTAGGCTTTATCATTTTAACCGAGAAGACCCCTTCCTCTAAACGAAGTGAAGGTGGGGATGAATCGGTTTTTTCTTTTTTAAGAAAATTACATTTTTTCAGAACGTACGTTTTATTTTGTTGTATAATGGTCTTATCAAACAAAATGAGGTGAGAACAGGTGAAGAAAGCATATTTTTCGAAGCGAATCTATAAGACAGATATACCGCATGAAATGGTAGATGTATTGACACAGACAATAGAAATATTTAATACAGCGAAACGATATGCGTTTCAAATGATCGTCCGAGAAAAACGGTGGAACCGTAAGTTGCATACAGATAGTCTTCATCTTGTTCTCAAGCGGAAATATCAATTGAATGATTATTATGCAAACAGTGCGGTGCAAGAAGCAAGGGCATTGTTTACAGGTATAATGGAGTTACAGAACATATATGAGAAACAAACACAAGAAAAGCTCAAGAAAATCAAACAGAAGTTGAAGCAAGAACGGACAAAACGGACAAAGCTTCGTAAAATCAAACAAAGTTGTGTGAAAGGAAAGATTACGTTCCCAAAAAACTCCCGCTTTTCGAAGCACAACCAGATTATTTCTTTGTCTCGTAAAGAGGATACATTGATTTGGCTGAATGAATATCTGTTTGAACACCAGTATTTAGATGTTCAAATCAAAAGGATCCAGGCAAAAATCGACCATTTGACTCATCGACAATATCGTTTAAAGCAGAAGATTGAATCGTATCAAAATCATATTCCGAGTGCGGTGTTTGGGAGTAAAAAACTGTTTCGGTCTCAATTTACAATCGATGAGTTCGTGCAGAACCATGACAAATGGAAAACCTTATTTTCTCGTGCTCGAAATAAACAACTCATTTTATCTGGTCGTAAAGATGCCAAACAGGGAAATTTTGTGTTTCAGTATGTTGTTGAGAATCAGGAATTATGGATGACAACAAGTGCAGGGAAATTCGTTATGTTTCCAGCTGTCACATTCCCGTATGGACAAGAAATCGTGGAAGAAGCCATCTCAAACCAATTACAGTGTAAGAATAAGAAAACGCACAGCAAACCGATTGCGTGGTCTGTTGAAGACTATGGTGAGTATTACATTGTAAAGTGTTTAGTCGATGTACCGGAAAACCCTCACACGAATTACAGTAAAGCGGATGGTGTCATTGGTGTGGATTGTAACCTAGACCACTTTGCATGGGCGAATGTAACAGAGGATGGGAATTACAAAGGGAGTGGTTCTTTCTGCTTTTCAGTTATTGGAAAAACAACTGGACAAATCACAAAGATAATCGAAGCAGAAGTCATTGGCTTAGTTGATTTAGCGGTGCGGTATCATAAGCCGATTATCATAGAAAAGTTAGATACCACACGATCCAAGACAGGAGATCGGTACGGAAATAAGCGAGCGAATAAAATGAAAAGTCTGTTCGCTTATGAGAAGATGACAAGCGCGATCCTGAATCGCGCGGATAAAATGGGCGTGGCTGTCTTTCAAGTCAATCCCGCTTATACTTCTATCTCAGGAAAGATGAAATATATGCGAAAACTCGGGATATCTATTCATCAATCCGCGGCTTTTACGATTGGACGTCGTGGATTAGGGTATAAAGAAAAAGTACCTCAAGTGCTTCAGCCTTATATTCTAAAGAAAGAAGCGCACCACTGGAGTCATTGGCATCAATTGAACAATCGACTGGATATTCGTACCCATCATTTCTATCAGTTATATGATGTGAATCAGCCGAAAGAGACATTACAAATTGAGCGATTAGACTTACTTGAAGGTGAAAAGAAAAAACTAGCAAAAATGTTTGTATCCTGAAAAAAGAACCCCCTTGTCCCAGTCTCTTACGCTTGTTACCAGAGCAGATAACAGGTCTAGGAACTGGATGCATGACAAGGTGGTCTTCTCCTCGATATAGGAAGAAAGTGGCTATACCTTTTCTATTTTCCTCGGAAGATAGAAAGAGGTCGTCTTGTCTAAGGACACTACTGAATTTCTAAATCGTTGTATCCTTTTTGTTGAACGAGAGGAAGTGTTTTTGCGAGGGCAGAAACAGTAGAATCACCCACCTCAAGCTCATGTAGAGGTAGGTGGGGGTAGTTCAATAATATTGCTGTATCGGGGTGGATGTACGAAATTGTTGATGAGTCGTTTATGGGACGTGTACAAAGTTTACTTAGTCCCTTAACAACTGGTTTCCAATTGCTATCGCTTGGAGCGATTGCTATGCTGTTCCCAAGATGGATTCATGCGGATACTTTGTATCTTATTTTATTTGGTCTATTAATATTTGTTACATGCCTCTATCAAGTCATATTGCCTAGTGGTCAAAAACAAGTCAAAGGTGTAGTGGAAGAAATGTAAATTTGACTAAAGTGTATTTCCTGACTGAGGTCGTACTTTGTGAAATGGTAGTTTTTTGTTTCTGAATATTACGTATTTTGTTGGCGAGGGATTACTTTTTTACAACGATTTATTACGCTTCCGTGTTTGTCCTAAGGTTTACAAATAGATCTTATCAGTTATGGAAAAACAATTGTATATTTCTATTAGAAAATATCTAAATAAAAAGATAGATGAAAACAATCCGTTTTCACCTATCTTTTTTCTCTTTTACAAAGGTGGTAAATCGATTTTTCCTTCTTCAAACAATTCTTTTAGCATATGTTTCGTATATCCAGCTGCTTGTCCAAATGTAATTTTTGCAGGCATTGGTGCTTCGTTTGCATCTACTACTACATCAATAATACAAGGTTCATCTTGTTTGACTGCATGTTCAAAAGCAGGGAGCAGTTCGTCTATATGTTCTACGCGATAGCCTATACCACCGCATGCTTCTGCATATTTTGCAAAGTTAGGGTTTGTTAAGTCTGTACCAAACTCAATGTTCCCCATTACTTCTTGTTCAAATTTAATCATCGCAATCTTATGATTGTTGAGTACAACGACAACAATTGGTAACTTATATTTAACTGCAGTCACAAAATCGTTCATTGTCATCCCGAACCCACCATCACCGCAAATTGCAAAGACTTGCTTATCAGGAAATGCAATTTGCCCAGCAAGTGCACCAGGTAAACCACAGCCAAGCGTTGCAAGCCAGCTAGAAATGATAAACTGTTGATTTGTCATGCGGAAATGACGTGCTGTCCAAACGGTTACATTTCCGACATCTACCGATAAAATTGCATCATCATGAGCGACATGCTGCAAGGCATGCATAACTCTTTGAGGTTTAATAGGAGTAGAAGAATCTTCTTCTTGATCATGCAGTTTTTTCTCCCATCTTTTCATTAATTCTTGATGGTGTTCTAGGAAAGAGTGATCGCTATGTTTTTCAGTATTTTCTAAAAGCCATTTTAATGTTTTATCGGCGTCACCAGCTAATCCAATATCTGTCGCATAGCGTTTTCCGATTTGAGCAGGATCTGTATCAATATGGAGCGTCTTTGCTTTTTCGGGTAAAAAGCCAGTGAAAGGATAAGAGGTACCGACCATGATTAATGTATCTGCATGCTTCATGGATTCATAAGCAGGTTTTGTCCCAATTAACCCTAAACCACCGATACAAAGAGGGTGTTCATCAGGAATGATTCCTTTAGCCGGGAGTGTTAAAACAATTGGTGCACCAATATGCTCTGCGAATGCAAGTAAAGATTCCTTCGCATGCTTCGCTCCTTTTCCAGCTAAAATAACAGGCTTTTTTGTTTCATTTAATGCTAATTTCGCTAAGCTTAAATCTTCTTCTTGTGGAAAGAGTTCTGGTAATGTAAAAGAAGAATTGGTTATACGGGCACCAGCCTCTATTTCAAATTTTGGCACATCATCTGGAATGGTAAGAACAGATACCCCTTTTTTCGTATAAGCCATGCGAATTGCTTGGTTAACTACAGCAGGAAGTTGTTCAGCTGACATAATTCGTTGATTATAAACGGCGACATCATCAAACATTCTTTCTAAGTTTACCTCCTGGAAAAAACCTGTTCCAAGTAAATCCGATTCAACTTGCCCTGTAATAGCTAAGACTGGAGCTTGGTCTAATTTTGCATCATATAATCCGTTTAATAAGTGAATTGCGCCGGGACCAGCGATAGCCATACAAACTCCGAGCTTACCTGTTAATTTTGCGTAAGATGCAGCTGCTAATGCACCAGCTTCCTCATGACGAACTTGAATAAATTTAATTTTGTCTTGTTTTTTTCGAAGAGGTTCGATAATAGAATTAATGGAATCCCCAGGCATACCATAAACGTGGTCAACGCCCCATTCAATTAAAAGGTCAACAAGCGCCTCACCCGCTGTTTTACGAAACATAATAGTTCCTCCTTATGTACTGAGATACTATTATATTTTGAAGAAAAAGGTAAAATATACAAATAATAAATGAAAGCTTTATTCTAATGGTGGCCTGCAAAAACTGTAAAAATTGTTATGAGTAAAAACCCACTTATAGACCAGGAAAGGAAGGGGAGTAGTGAAAGATGTTTCTTTGCTTTCCATAGCATTTCATGTATTGTGACATAACCTAACGATCCAATGGCACTGCCCATTATAAGTCCTTGTAAATGAATCGCTTTTCCATCCATCATAATGCCAAAGATGGTACCAGTACCGAGAATAATGGAAAGTAATAAAATTGTTAATAGAAATGAAATATATGTATGTCTTGTAAATAGAAAAGGAATGATTAACGCTAAACCTTCTGGAATATGGTGTATTACGATTGCAAGTAAGAATGGAATTGCAGATTCATTGTGATTTATAAACGCAGATCCTAGCGCAAAACCACTCGGTAAATTATGAATAAAAATAGCAAAAGACAGGAATAAAAAGGTTTGCCATGCTTGCTGGTCTTTTTTATGTATCATAGGGTGATGGAAATAATTATCTAATAAACTCATAATTAGAATACCGATGAAAACTCCAAGTATAGGACCCATAATCTTATAGTTTGAAAAAGTTTCTGGAATAATTTCAAGCGATAATAAGCCGAGTAAAATACCGCCGCATAGTGCATATAAACGATGCATCTTTTCTTCTATTAGCTGACGTGTTACAAGCCCAACAGCACCGCCTAATAACAAGCCGCCAAATGAAAAAAACGTAACGATCATTGGAATCCATAATCGCTCCATATCATCACACTCCATTTTTGTAACTTTCATTTTCAGCTTACTATGATAGGGAAGAGATTAGTCCAAATAATTGGGGCTAATTATAGAAAAAAATTTATTTATTCGATATAATCTGTACATTCGTTTTTGTGATTTGAATCATAACTTTGCCGTCTCGGCAAGGTTATGGTTCTTTTTGTTTGCGGTAAAGTTACGTTTCCAATTTTTGTGATATAATTAGCCATATAAAAAGACAGAAAGGAGTAATACTTATCAAACATTATTTCTTTTAATGTCGGAATACTTCAAAAATTTATGTTTCAAGGAGAGGAAATTGAAACAGGTCTGGTTTAAAAAAAGTGTTAACATGCCGTTATATCTACCGATACTCAACTTTGAAAACGACAGTCCAATGTATCGCTAAATTAGAATAACCCACAACCAAAATGCAATATTCCTAAGATACAGTCTCTACATGAATTCTTACAAACTATATAACTCATTTATAAAAGGATTTATAGTTATTCCTTTATTTTCTATCACTATATAAAGTAAGAAAGGATGAAGTTTTTTGCAAAGAGAAATGATTAAAACAGATCGTGGAGAATTCGAAGTATTTATTGGTGGAAAAGGTACAGAGCCTATTTGTATAGCACATTTATATCAAGAATTTCTATCGGGTAAAGAGCCATATTCTGCAGCAATTGGAGAATATTATAAAGTAATATTAGTGAATCTAAAAAATACGGGTTCCTCAACTAAAGTTAAATCAAAAAAAGACCTAGGCATGGAAGAAACTGTGAAAGATTTAGAAAGTATTCGAAAGAAACTTAAATATTCTAATTGGCTTTTGCTGGACACTCAACAGGAGGTTTTTTAGGCTTAACTTATCTTTCTATGTATCCAGACAAACTTTCTGAGATTATTTTATGCGGTACAGCAGCATCAAATAGAATAAACCGATCTAAAAACAATTTATTCAATGTGGAAAACGGAAAATACAAAAAAGATATGATAAAAATCTTCTTTAAAATGTTGCCTTTTATGAGTAAAAAAAGTAAAGAATCTGCAGCAAAAAAATTCTTCGAGTTATGTCTTCATTCTAAAGAAAAAGTTGATGAATACTACAAAAAAATGCAATTTGTCGCTATTAATAAATCAAGAATGGCAGCTTATTCATCTGAATTACGTCATTATGATGTCAGTGAAACCATAAAAAATATCCCTGTCCCATCTTTAATATTATGCGGAAAGTATGATGTTCAATGTCCTATTGGATTTTCTGAAGAACTACATAACCTGTTGCCTAATTCAATCCTTCTAACATTTGAAAATAGTAACCACTTCCCTTTTATTGAAGAACGTGAAAAATTTTTAGATGCACTAAGCACTTTTACAAATCAATCAAATTCAAACACGTTCACCCTATAAAAAATAGATGACTGAGTTCCCGAGCGGTCGTGTTTTCTTTATTACTTTTAATCTGTATGAAGGTTTTCATTCTGGTTTTTAAGGTCTAGTTGTCTATTTTCTAATCGTTCAACTGCTTCGCAACGTTTAAAATCATTTATGTTTGTATACAGTGAAATGTTGATTTTAAAGGTTTGAGATGGATTGCTACTATCTTTGTCCTTGATGAAAACTTATGAGGTTAATAATAGGTTTATGGAAATATTATGCTTCAAATCACAGTTTTAACTGAAAAAAGAGAAGAGGTATGCAGTTTGCAAACAAAATGGAGTTTATCAGAATATGAGAATCCAAAGCGGTATGATGCAGAAAATACAAGTTTGTCAGATTTCCCTTTTTTACTATCGTGGGCTAAAAAAATTGGAATACAAAATGAATGGATATTGGATATTGCTTGTGGAACAGGTAGAGTGACGATTCCTTTTGCGGAAGAAGGATATCGAATGATTGGAGTAGATATACATGAAGGCATGCTTGAAGAAGCAAAGGGGAAATTTTCAAATTCTACTAAAATAAAATGGTTAAAACAAGATTGTTTGCAGTTACGACTAGAGGAAACAATCCCACTTGGGTATATGGTAGGCCACGGATTTCAACACTTCCTTACAAATGAGCATCAAAATCAATTATTAACATCGATTCATAGTGCTCTTACTGATGAGGGAATATTTATTTTTGATACGAGATTTCCTTCAGTAGAAGAACTATTGCAGCCAGCAACAGAAGAATACTGGACAACAACTACAGATGAAAAAGGGAGAAAGTGTGATTTGTATACGGAGATGCAATATAATCCAATTACACAAGTTCAGCACTACATAACAACTAGGAAATTTTATGAAGAAGACATTGTGACGGAAGAAATAAAAACAAAGATTGATCTTCGTTATACATATCCCCAGGAATTAGAGCGAACACTTGCAGTTAATGGGTTTCAGTTATTACATATATATAACGATTGTGACGGAAATGAGCTGGGAGAAGACTGCTATTCTATGGTTGTGGTTTGTCGGAAGATGAAGGGGATTTAAATTTTATGATTTGAAAATTGACAAAAATAACCGTTACTATCTCTGTTTGTATATTTATTTGTTTTAAGGAGTGAAAAACATTTAGTTCAACTCTACTTTATCAAACAGAAGATTGTTTTTTATAAGAAATATGGCTCTGTTAGCGAATAGAGGCATATTTTTTATAATTCTTCTAAGACAGCCGATCTATACGACTTTTCTAGAATTAAGTTGAGAAATCATCAATAATTTCTACCACTTCAATTTTTTTACATTACCCGTCCAATATTCTCTAGCTTGTTCAATTTTTTGAGAGAAAGGAACCCCATCTTCCTTTGGTAAAAGGTTTCCATCACCTTCAAAAGAATTTCCAATAACTCGAAGTTTAACAATCTGCAAAACTTTCCGATTGTAAGAATCAAATGATTCCTTCCATTTCAAAGCGTCTTCATAGCTTTTCGCAGCGTATAAGCAAGACAATCTTGAAGGGTATTCAGGATATTCTTGTAGTCTAACCATTTCTACTATCACTTCTCTAACCGCTCTGATTGTTTGGTCTACATACTTAATAACTACTTCAGCATTTTCTTTATTCATGTTCAAGCCTTCATTTGTATAATGACTTTGTAAAATCTGAATAAAGTCTTCGCCTTTAGAATTCAATTGTGCTCTTTCAAAACAGAAGCGATATAAGGTATTGTTTTGGTTCTTGTCAAAGTTAATGATCTGCCCAAGACGCATTTTTTTCCTAGTAACAATGTGATAAACATATAATTCGTCCTCTTTCATGGTCTGCCTCCTATTGGCTATTTCCGTGAATGATTTGCGACAATCGTTGCAAAAGTAATATTGACGACTTTGTTAAGAAGCAACGTTTTTGGTATCGAAATCACTCAATGTATGTAGTGGTAAGTTGTTAATACAACATAAACCCGCTTCGTGTCCAAGTAGTTGCCGAACTGTGATGTTTTCTTTTCCATTTACCCCAAATTCGTTCCAATAAGTAGATACTTTTTCGTCGTAATCTATATAACCCATGGAATGAGCTAAGGCCAATGCAAGAGCAGCGAATCCTTTTGTTCCAGAAAATATGAGAACCGCTGTATCATCTTGCCAGAGTTCTTTTGTAAGATGATCACGATATCCACCCCATAGATCAACAACACATTCACCGTTGTAATAGATGCAACAAGCTGCACCTAATTCCTCCCGAGTTGTAAAATTTTCTATAAATGCATGTTTAACTTTCTCGAATCCAGGTTTGACGAAACCGTCAATATGAATGGTTTGTTCCATTGTTGTATCCCCTTAGTGTTTAAATTATGACAAATAAAATATTAGTATATATAGTAATACTACACAAAAATGTGTAAATCCTTTATGAAGTAACATAAGGTTAGCTTTAAAGGTAGAATGTATATATATATTCAGTTGTGATCAAAAGGGTATGGAAAAATATTAAAAAGTAACGATTATTTTAGTCACAAAGATTGAAAATTGAAGAATTTCCAGTAACACTTTATTTTGTAGTAAAAAGTAAACCCGCACACCCTGTTTATGCAGGTTTGTGGCTCTCGTAGTAACCGTTATTTTTGTAACTGTCCATGATTCATACTTGTTTTGATAAGATGTAATCATATCTTCCCAAAATTATCATTTCCATTTCTCTTTTTGAGGGGTATCAAATGATTAAAGGGAAAATGTGAATACGAGCAGAATGTGTTTTAGGAAACGGTATATATCGCAAACGAGAATAGTAGTCATAAATAAAAATAATGTATTTCCAGAGGTGAGTATGGATAAAGAATTACTAAATGCGGTTGAGAAGACAATTGTATATATGAAAAATCATCTAGATAAAGAAATAACATCAGAGGATTTAGCCTTAATGTCTGGATATAGTACGTATCATTTTCTTAGAGTATTTAAAGAGGTCACTGGGGTATCTCCACGACATTTTTTATCAGCGCTGCGTATTGAGGAGAGTAAACAAGTATTAATAAAATCATCAGATTCGGTATTATATGCCTTACTTAGAGTCGGTTTTCGGAGTATAGGGACATTTAGTTCGAAATCCAAAGATCTTGATAAGGATATGGAATATTTAAAGTCTAATCATGTTCCTATTTTGTTTGATGAACCTAAGCCATGTCCACCTGGAAAATATGTAATTATAAAGGATCCTACCGGTAATCAAATTGAACTTGTAGAGTTTTTGAATGAAATTTAGTGATTGATAATTTGTATGTTACGTCGATTTTTAATTGTTAAAAACATAAGTGAGGGATATATAGTGATCTATGAAATAACAATCCAAGTTCGAGTGAGTGATTTTGAAGAAGGAAGACAATGGTATCAAACTTTACTTAATAAGGAACCAGATTTCATGCCACATAAGGGATTTGCAGAATGGGAACTTATACCTGAATGTTGGTTACAAGTAACGGAAGGGGTGCCAAGTCGAGGGAGTGGACCGATTCGTTTAGGAGTTATAAATATTGAGGATGAACGGGAAAGACTGAAAGAAGAGTTGGGTATTGAAAATTTTGAAATATATACTCGTATAGAAGTCCCTGTTAAATGGGGAACTTTTGCGGATCCATGGGGGAATCGACTTGGCTTCTTTGAATATCTGGATCAGAATGAACAAAATGAACGTATCAAAACTATTCTGAAGTTAACATAGACATAATAGGTAAAGTTTTATTGAACGCAAAATAATCGATCTTTTTTATAAAAGATTCAATTCATTGATTTGTACCATGAATCAAATAAACTATTTATTAAAAAATGTTTTAGACTATAGAAAAAAGTATTAACCTATTAAAAAATAGTTATAGATTGGAGAGGTATTTTCCATGTGTGAAAACACCTTCCATCTCTGTAATTCGAATTGTTAAAATCCGTAATTTGTAGATACCACTACATTACTTATAAATCCCGTATACGTTTCCTAATATCTGTTGCCACTCTAGTAGGATTATCAATCTCAAAAAAGACATATTTATATTTTTCATGACCTTCTAATTCAATCATTACAAGAGGTACTCTATTTTCATAAGAAAGAAAATACCATTCATCGGCATATTTAAAACTACCTTCAAAAATGTTAAGTGCCGAAATAGAGGTCCCGGGCATACGGAGCATCCATTGTGGGGCATCAAAATAGTCAACATATACACTTTTAATAGTATTATAAGGAATTTTTAACTTTAATTTTAAGGCAAAGAATCCTGTTACTCCATTTAATTTTAGAGTTACACTTTCGTTATCAAACTGTACTTCTCTTCCCATGTGTTCCCTCCTAACTTTTATTAAATTAAACCCCATTAACTAAATTATACCATTTAGTTAATAACAACAAATGTATTTCCTATGTTCTTTCATCATCTTATTTTCTTATAGAGATAGCCCCCTCCTTTACTTTAAGTACATCTCTTTTAAAAATGTGCATGTCAAATAAACCTAGATAGGCATCATTATTAGCTTGATAGCGATGTGGTAATACCCAACAGCCTTGCAAACTTCTGAGTACACAGAAGGGCACTGTAGTCTTATATAAATTTTATATTAATTCATTATTAATACTATATTATCCATATTAAAATATGGTCTTTATAATGAAGATATCACTTTTAAAAGGAGGAACTAGAATGGAGTTTAGTAAACTTGGCAATAGCGGATTAACAATAAGCAAGATTGCATACGGAAACTGGATAAATCATGGGGGTAAAGGGAGAGGTGATCGTATGAAAGATGTAGGAATCTCCTACGACGAACTGACATTTTGGGAAGGATGTATTAAAGGTGTATCAGAACCCACTCTTCCATAAGTAGTATGGTTTATTATTTTATTGCTGTACAGTTAACTTGTCTTTAAGGAACGAAAGAGCGAATCCAGTCGTTCCTATTTTGTTCGTATTATATATTATATCGGTATTGGCTCGTTTTTGCTGGTCTTTGCTGCCTATACAATCGTCGATGTTGCAGCAAAAAAAGAGGAACACATGGTACACCTCGCCAAAACTGAACTTCGCTCCTATGCAAAATCGTTCGATAGCACCGTGGTACCTGTATACAGCATTAATGAGATTAAGAAAGAGAAGTTTAATAGCATTAAAGAAGAAGCGAATCACAATCATAAGCAAGCAATCCAAAGCATGCAGGGTACTATGAAGTAAGTTACGCAGATCAAAACGGTACGATTCGAAAAGAAAAAATGTATCTGACGATTTCCGTAAAAGATACCGACATCAAAAGACACGAACTTCATTTTAAAACAGTCCCTAATCGAAATTTTCCTGCATTTCATTCAGATACTCCTATTCCTTACTACTTTATATATCCCAGAAGATGTATCAGCGTATTCTACCTTTGTTAAGGAGAAATAAAGCATGCTGCAGTTGCAGTATGTTTTTTCTATTTCCCACATAGAAAGGGGTTATATCATATGAATCCTCATCATATTTGTTTCGACTGGAGAGAGAGTTGCGTTTGGCAGATGATTCAATATTTGATCTATAGTTCTTTACTTTATGTGACATTACTCATTCATTTAGGATTTCATAGCGGCATTTTAATTGACTGCAGCCTGTTTTTCCTTCTCGGCGTGGATACGCACATGTTGGTTACTCCTAAATATGTACATTTTGAAGAGAATGGTTTATTTGTACAAAGGATTTTCACCTCTACATGTATACCTTACACCTCAATACACGCAGTTATCCCTATTTCCCATCCTCATTCATCTATTCCCTCTAGTTTTGAAATAAGGGGCGCTCATGCAATCCGAATCCTTGTACTGCATGATCTCACAGAAGAAAAACAACAAGAGTTTTTCCGCACGTTATTTCAAAAGAATCCTTCACTTTCAAACAACAATTTCCTGTAATCACGACAAATTCACTTCTCTTTTCCACGCAGCAGACAATTTTCTCAATATCCATATGGAATATATGTTATGCGCCTTCCAATACTAAAACAGATTGAAAATTTCATTACTGGAGGTATATGATGACGTATCCATTTCGTAATTTAGTATTTGAAGGGGGCGGGGTAAAGGGTGTTGCTTTTATCGGTGCGATCCGCTCACTAAATGAAGAGAAGATATTACCAGAAATACAGCGGTTTGGCGGGACATCAGCAGGTGCGATTACTGCATTACTATTAGGCCTTTCCATTCCATTCGAAGAAATCGAAAAAATTCACAAAGAAATGAACTTCAAAGCATTTAAAGATGATGATTTTTTGTTTATACGAGATAATATTCGATTATTTTTTGATGGCTTTGGCATCTATAAAGGGGATTTTTTTACAGAGTGGATAGGAAAAATAATTGAACAATGGACAGGGAGTAAGGATACAACATTTCAGCAGTTGTATGAAAAAACAGGAAAAGACGTGTTTTTCCAAGGAACAAACGTTTCCACGCATCAGCTTCGCACGTTCTCACGTGAAACAACGCCTGATGGCCCACTAGTAGTAGCTGTGCGAATTTCGATGTCCATTCCATTCTTTTTCAAATCTGTGGAATGGGATGAAGACTATTATGTAGACGGTGGAGTACTAGATAACTATCCAATCCGCTTATTTGATCGAAAAAGTTTTGTGAGCAAAGAAGAAAACTTCACGACAACAGACATTATTGACGAAGTTAATAAGATGATAAGCAATGCGGATCATCATTCAGCGCTAAGAAGCTTACATATGAAATACAATGTATCTTTCTTTGATGCTGCAGATGAAATCGTTTATAACAAAGAAACACTAGGTTTCCGCTTAGAATCTCAAGCAGAGATCGCCATGTTGAAACATTTAGCTAGTCCAAAAGAACATCACATTGGCCATTCTCTAATTGATTTTGCGTGGAATCTGTCTCAAACAATGATCAAAGGACATGCGAGCGGAAAAGCAACAAAAGAAGATGCCGCCCGTACTGTCTTTATCAATACTTTCTTTGAGTCCTCGATTAATTTCGATATCTCAGAAGAGCAAAAGAAAACACTCATTGAATCGGGCTATGCTTGTACGAAAGAATATCTGACGCAGTTTAATACGCCTGAAGTGAAAATGTTTAATCGTCCGTAAAAAACCAAGTGAATTTCACTTGGTTTTTTCTATAGGTCTGTAAAATTGTTATTTTTTGGTGAGCTATAAAAATTCAGATAGACTATACATAGAACAAGAGAGAGGAGAAAACAGGAAGCTATAAATATCAATTTGGATGGCTAGTGGCATCACTTCTTATTTTGTGAAACCATGATGTAGAAAGGGTGAAATATGTGGAAGAAAAACGTGTTGTTATTTATGTTGTGGGAGGCAATGCTAAAGTCGCGAGTAAACCTGATGTTGTGGTGGATATCGTTGATTTTGATAACTTAGAAGAATACGTAGAACCTGCTTTTACATTAGTACGAAAACAAGAGATGGATAATCATGGCCCGATATCCCGTACAAAGGAAGAGGCAATTGACGGGCTAAACTCCTCTAAAACACAGTTCAATTCTAATCGTCCTGATTACCATATTAAACAGAATATGCTGGATGAAAATGACCTTATAAAACCAATATACTTTCATAAGCACGATGCACTGATGGATGTGCATCAAGTATTACAAACGACATAATAAAGATATATTTCTTGCAAGTTAGGTTATTATGTAATAGAGAAAACAGGATTAATTTTGAATATAAAAAAAAGACGCTCACCAGATGGGAGGGCACTGAAAAAGTCCTCATAGTTTAAAAAGTGAAAGCTTCCTCGATGAAATCGAGGAAGCTTTCACTTTTTTCATGTATAATGGTTGTAC